>JABDAI010000011.1 GCA_013289195.1 Verrucomicrobiota bacterium | reverse complement strand
TTTTTTATGAGACTAATGCTATGGTAATCCCGTATATCAATCTAAGATACACTTCTTGGGATGGTGCGGAAATTAAAATGGAATTTAGTTCAGCGATTGTTATCCTTAAACCTCCTGCAACATTTGATGTGAAGAATTTTCTGGAAGGTATTCGTGAGCATTGAGTTTTTGAGATTAGAGATGATGCAAATCTGGAAATTGAAGTATGGCTTGCTAAGGTGGATATAGATAGATGAGAATTCTACCAAACTCGACAAAACATTGTGGGTTACTAGAGATTTTACAAAGATTTAATGATTGACTATGTTTAATTATTAGCGTATTGAAATTTTCAATAAATTGATATGAATAAAGATATATCGAATTACAGTTCTAGCACTGATTTTACTTTTGATTGTTTCCAGGAAATGCCGAAAGAAATACGGGGTCATATTTTCGAGAACATGAGGTTTTTTGATTTGGGTACAATGAGTCGTTGCAATAGTTATTTGAATAGATACTGTACAGAAGCCTCGTCAAAGTTGTACGAACGCGAGGTTGGAGTGGAAAATCCGTTAAAGTATATTTTAGAATATATGCCCAAATTTTTATTCGATTTCGGGATAGCATTCATGTTTAAGGCATTAAAGTCGGAAGAGCTCTTTAGATATTGTATTTGGCATGCGAAGTTAAATGTAGAAATGGTGAGGATATATAGTGGGATCAGTAATATGCAAAAGAATTATTTACTGGTTTTTAGCGATATTATGAGGATTCGATTAATCGGAAATGCCGGGCAATTGGCTCGAGAATGTAGTGAATTATTAAAAGAAAACAAAAATTTGGAAAAGTATGCATTTATAGTGGGAATGATGATGAAGCTAAGAAAATATAGCGATGAAGGACTGAGCTATTTGCAGTTGCTAGAAAGTGCAGCGGAACAAAAAATAAGCGATGTGCAATTGATTATTCAAGATGTATTAAATCACAGAAAAGACTTAAATGAAGATCAGCAAAAGGAGTTAGGGAAATTATTCGACCTAATTACAATACAGCAGTCTGAACAAGGCTTAGGTTTAAAATTAATAAAATCTGCAAAAAAACGTTTTTCATTATTGATACAACTATTTACGAAACATCAATCCTTCTATGATAATGGAGTGGGGCTCCCTCCAGGGGCTTCGCCATTTTGATTATCTACAGTTTAAGTTGAATCAATATTTATTGATGGAGAGCCTATAGACATTAGACTTCTTTCGAAACTAAGTATTTTGCTCTATAGCAAGGAAAAAATTTGTAAGGGACCGGAGTGTATACAGACATACACGAGGATCCCGAATAAATTTTTGACACCGCTAGAGAGCAAAAGAGTTGGTTTCGAAAGAAGTCTATATATTCCCCGTGCGGAAATAAACGAGCACCTCAGAAGTAAATTCATTTTTACTGATGTTGACCAAAGATTACATAAACTCGGCCTGGAGTGGCAGCTAAGCCAAGAGGACCAATAGCGCCAATTATAAAATCAGCAATACCATCTCCATTGATATCACCAGTACCACTTACGGACCAACCGCTGATATCAAGGGCAACACCATTGATAGCAAAGCCATTATTGCCATTGAGATTAGCAAGATTGAAATTGGTAGGCCAGGGACTTTTGCTGCCGAAGACTATATAACTTTGGCCTGCACTTTGATAAGCATCGTTAGCACCAATTAAGATATCTAGTATACCATCATCATTGATATCTCCAGCTCTACTTAACGCAACAGCACTAAAATCGTTTGAATGAATGCCATTAATAATAAAGCCATTAGTACCATTGACATTGGTAAGATTAAAAGTATCAGACCATGGTCCTTTATGACCAAATATGATAAAGCTTGCGCCGCTGTAGCTATTAAATCCAGGCGCGCCGATTAAAATATCATCTATGTGATCGCCATTAACATCACCGGGATTATTTAGTGAATCACCGGTAGCGTCAAGTTGATGAATGCCATTAATGATAAAGCCATTATTGCCATTAAGAGTATCGATAGAAATATTTGAAGGCCACTGTCCTTTATGACCAAATATTACATAGATCTGTCCTACTTCATTCTGAAATTCAGAATCGCTAATTAGCATATCAGCAATGCCATCACTGTTGACATCTCCTGCTTTGCTTACACACCAACCTGTGTCGGCATGTTTACTAATATCATAAATTAGAAACCCATTATTGCCATCTAAATTTTCAAGGTTAAATATTGCGGCCCAGGGTCCTTTGTTGCCGAATATTAGATAGCCTCGACCTTGGTCTTTGCCGACATTACCTGGGGCACCAATTATAATATCTTCTAAACCGTCTCCATTAATGTCTCCAGCCATACTTAAAGTATGGCCGTTATTAAGTGAACCCGCCGGACCATTAATAGCGAATCCATTTTTACCATTTAAATCTTGAAGATTAATTACTGCAGGCCAGGGCTGTTTACTACCAAATAGCACATAGCTCTGACCATGGCCATTATTTTTACGAGTTGCACCAATCAAGATATCAGCTAGACCATCGCCATTGACATCTCCGGCTCCGCTCAGTGCAAAACCGCTAGCATCATTGAAATTGACACCATTAATAGTGAATCCATTATTACCATTTAGGTTAGAAAGATAAAATTCTGGTGGCCATGGTTGATGGCTGCCAAAAACTACATAAGTTTGCCCTGCCATCTTAAGGGCGAGTGGAGCACTGAGTAAAATATCATCGATACCATCACCATTTACATCACCAGCCATGGCTACAATGCGACCGCAGCTATCACCGGAAGAAATACCATTGATAACAAAGCCATTATTTCCATTGAGATCTGTGACGTTAAATTGCGCAGGAAACCTTTCATAGTTATCCTCAGCATAATTCAAGCCATAAAAAATAGCCATAAAAGCACCCAGTAAAACAACAACTCTAATTTTAAGTTTGGATAATTTTTTCATAAAAGTTACATCAAGAATTTAATACAATCAAAACCAGTATTTATTCGTATTGCGTAAGTTATTCAACCTTTTTTTATTAAAATTAAAATTTTCAATCAAAAAATGTAGTGCTCCCCATTAAGTCAACAAAAACTTTGAGAGAATTGTCTATTTATAGTTTTTTACTTGATTAAGGGATTTTTTAGTATAAATTAATATGAACGGGTGCAAAAACATATAGCGGAGATTTACGAATTAGAGTAATTCGATATATAGAAGAAGGGAACACACAGCGGATGGCATCAAGCTATTTAAAGTGAGTTAAGTAAGAGAAGAGCCTATAGAGGTTCGAATAATCAAGTAGAGCAGGACCACCGGTTTATCAAGCGACTGACACGACCGATGTTTGGCTTCAAATCATTCTTATCCGCTGGGATTACGTTGGCTGGGATTGAAATTGTAAAAACATCCATTTTTGAAAATCACTTTGAAAATTATTCATTTCCCTAAAACCGATAGATGATAAGTAGTCTACTAAAATTTTAAAATTAGTGTCGACAATTATGGGATACTTATTTCTAGTTCTTTAAAGGAGAAAATAAGTGAGTATGATAAAGGATAACAAAAATACATTGAAATTTAATCAAACTGGAATTAAAGATCAAAGTAGGAGTCAGGATAGTAATCGCCGTATAGGTTCTGAGAATGCGGTTACTATAGAAGACAGAGAGGTGGACGTTTCGCATAGTACGATTTATCGGGTTGGTTTGCTGGATCTTTTTGAGCCTCGCGAAATTTTTACGAATATTCTAGAACGTTGTATTCAATTAAATAATGGATTTTATCAAGTTTTAGTTGATTTAAAACGAACAAATAAAGCTTTATACCGCTTCATTGAAGGATTTGTCGTCACATTTCTCCAAAAATTTGCTGAACCATTGTTGGCAAATTTACAATGGTCTCATTTGACTAACATTCCTTTTTGTTTGAAAATAGATTTGAAAAAAACTGTGACGCTTTTTAGTCTTGCAACAAATCAAAGTAAGGACCCTGCATGCCTTGATTATATACATACCTTTGAAAAACGTTTAGATGAGTGTATATCTTCATGGCAAAACTCAGATTTTGCTTTTTCCTGTTCAGATGAGAAGAACCTGGATTTTTCTTATAATCTTCAATGCTGGGAAACAGAATTCATTCTAAATTCTAATGATAGACAACAGAGTTATATTTTAAGTCGTTTTCTTGAAAGATATTTTTCGCATGTAATAGTTGTGAAATGTTACGGTATAGTCGATACATTATGCAAAAATTGGCTTTCGAAGTATGAAAAGGAAGAAATTTTGCATTTTATCAATTTTTTAAGTCGATATCAAACTTTTGAAAATGTGTCTAAATTACTCTATTACATAATTGATGATCTTTGTAATGCTACTTCTAGTAGTAAAAATCTGGACGATATTATTTTATTTTTACTCCAGCATCTTGCTCAGGCTAATTTGATTCCTGAAAGATTTGAAAAACGGATATTTTTTGATATTATTTTAATTCCTGATATGTTAAAAGAACATACACGTTTTAATGCTTTAGAAGATGCTATAGAAACGCTTGTATATTTCGCGCAAATCAATGCGAGAAATCTAGAAAAAATAATAAATGTATTTCGCGAAAAGAAGATGCAAGAACGCGAGTTGATGTTTCTAATAAGTTGTGCTAAAAAAAATTTAATCTCCAAAGAACTTGGCGAGAAACTTGTGTATGATATCATATTGCTATTCAAAGAGTGTCAAACGAGCGTGTACAGTCTTTGCATAGACCTACTGATAAGTTTTAGTAATAGCAAAAATAATTTGATTTCACAGACGGATGCCGATGCGTTAATTCCTTCTATCCTAGCAATAACCACCAATCCTGAATTGGAGTTAAGAGCAAAAACTTTAAAACTCCTTTGTTGTTTTTTGGGGAAAAATTTAATTCCTATAACAATTTCAAAAACATTGGGTTCTTTGGCTATAAAAATATTAAACAATGATAATACTACGCAAGTGAAAGAGTGGACTTTAATTCTTCTAGGCTATCTTATTAAAACTAATTTATTTTTTAAAGAAGATGCGGAAAGATTAATGCTTGCTGTAAAAACAATAACTGAAGCCTCAGATTTTGGACTACAATATATCATTAAGCTTTTTGTAATTCTCGTTAAGTACAATTTAATTCAGGCAGAAAAAATAATAAGTTTAGTCTATGCTTATCTTAAAGAAAAATCGTTCGATCTTCTATATCTTAAAAATATTGAATTTGCAGAAGATATAATGCCTCTTTGGATTCCAATGATTGAAAATAAGAAAGAGGATCTTAAAATAAAAACTCAAGAAATGTTCGAAAAGCACGTTTTTGCCAACCACTTTTCTCCATCTTTTGCAGAATTATTATTATTGTTCGTTATTGAAATGCTTGGCCAAAAAGCAATGAAAATCGATCGGAATTTTATAGCACAATGTTTTAATACCCTTATTAAAGCCAATTTAATGAATTCGGATAGACTAGTAAATTCCATGTTGAGTGATCCTAGGACTGATGTGCAAGAATATGGTTTTGAGCTTGCAAAGCTTTTTCAATATCCATTACCAAAACCTACTCGACCATTGCCGCAACCGCCTCAAAATATCATTGTTAATCAAAAAGCAAATGTCCCCTGTATACTGCAGACAACTCTTCAATACTATAAGTGTGTAAATGCAACCCTACAGTCACTTTTTTCGATAAATTCCTTTTATCCAATTGCTCGTACAGTTTTTTGCTGCAATTTAAAAAGCATTCTGGTTCTTCGATCAGTTTCAAAAGGGTTTTATTATCTTGCTTCATTGATTTACAAAGAATTCCCACACAGTCCTTTAACTGACAAGGCAGCCATTTATTGTGAACATAATCAACTTTATCCAGACATTGATCCTTCGGTTCAAGAAAAATTTGATTTTGCTAAACAAGAAAATATAGACTTATATATCACACATTCTGTTACTGATATTATTCAGCGACCATTAAACCTTTCTTCCATTGCAGACAATAAATTAAAGATAATTCTGAAAATAAACAACTTTAATGAAGTAAAGCAATTACAAGAGTTTTTAGCGAAACAGACGAGTTTGATACTTACTCAAGATATTCAAGGATTAGATTTAAGTGAAGTTCAAAATGATGCCAGTGATTTAATTAGTATGGATTTTATTACTAATATTAAAAAACTTATTATTAATAATTTGAGTCAACTAGCTATTCCTTCCATATTAAAAATAATAAACAGTATTACAACTATTGAAATTAAAAAAACTTCGAATTATTTCGAGCTTATATCGTCCAATGTACTCCATAACCTTACAACACTTAAAATAGAAAAAATTAATGACAAAAGTGCTTTTAAATTGCCAATACCTTTTAACAATGTTGCAACAATAGAAATTGGATGCATTGGTAATAATGCTATTCTTGAATTACCCAGTTCATTGCCTCAGTTGACAACATTTGAGCTAGGAGATATTGGTAGTTGTTTTAGTCCTCAAAACGAAATTAAGATTACTGATAGAGGTGTTACACGGTTGTTTCAAGATTTATCTAAAAATCCTACCACACTAAATATTAGAAATATTAATAGCCATACCATTTGTGACTTACCACATTTATTTAGTTATCTTAAAACATTAAAAATTGGAATCATTAATGATAATGTTACTTTTAAATTACAAGGTACGCAAGGTATGTTGGATTATCTTGAAATATTAGAGATTAAAAATATTGGTCGCAATTCGTTTCTTAAATTACCATCCATATTGGCTAAGTTGAAATCACTAGAGATTGACTTTATCAGTAAAAATTCCAATCTGCAATTACCAGAGTTCCTACCTGATCTCGAGACACTCAAAATTGGAACAATTGATGGTAGTATTAAATTGCCAGATGCACTGCCTAAGCTTGTCACATGTGAGATTCAGCGTATTGGTAGTAATAACTCTCTTCAACTATCAAATCACCTCCCAAATCTTGAAATACTTAAAATTGGAACAATCGGTGATAACGTTACAATTAAATTGCCAGAATCACTGCCCGAGCTTACCACATTTGAGATTCAGCATATTGGTAGCAATACTTCTTTTCAATTGTCAAATTCCCTAGATAAGCTAGAAATATTAAAAATTGGAACGATTGATGATGGAGTTATTTTTAAATTGCCAGATTCACTGCCCGAGCTTACCACATTTGAGATTCAGCATATTGCTAGTAATACATTTTCTCAATTCCCAGCTAGCTTACCCAATTTCCAAACATTTAAGATTGGGAGTATTTATAATAATAATAAATTCGAGCTACCACCTTCATTTAACAATCTCAGGACATTGACTATTGGAGATATTTCGACTGGTGCGACTTTGAAAATATCAAACCCACTGGATAATCTTACAATATTCCAAATTGAAACAATTTTTAGTAATGCAACTCTTATATTACCAGACTTATTGCCTAACATTGTAATGTTCGACATTAAAACTATTTTATCTGATGTTACTCTCAAATTACCAGTCAAGCTTCGAGTTTATACGGAAAAAAATAACCTTAGCGCCCATATTAAGCATAATTCATTAAGTAAGTCTCAAAATGCATGGACAAAACCACTAGAAAGCTATCATTATTACATGAAACCCCTGTTTTCTGAAGACGTAAAACCACATTTACGCTATATAGCACAAAGTGGTTACGCGCATAAGTCGTTAAGTGGGAAATTAATAAAACCATTTGGATATCAACCTATTGATCCAGAAACAATTGGTGTTAATTTATCTGATGTACCTGGAATAGAAATCCTTGAAGGAGAAGACGTAAATCGTAAAACCCAAGAATTGAGTAAAACAGAAAAATGCTTTGCAAATAAAACTACAGGATTAAAAATCATTGTTTCTAAGCATGAAAATACAAAAGAGATAGTATTAGCATTTGGTGATTTGAGTTCCTTGATGCTTGAAACAAAAGGGGAATCTAGCACAGTGTGGTGGAATCAAACTTATGGACTTATAAGTAATTTCACTGGGATGAATTCAGCAATTTACCAGCAAGCAGGTGGTTTAGCTAAATTAATAATTAAAAGGCTATCAGAAAACTCAAATTATAAAGATTATACCTTTACATTTACAGGACAGTCTTTAGGGGGAAGTTTAGCACAATTTGCAGGTTTATGTAATGGAGTAAAAACAATGTGTTATAATGCATTTCCTTTGGGATCTGGGTTGCAAAAATTAATTGGGGATGAAAAGTTAAAAAATGCCGATTTATATATTACACATCTAACTGTCGAGAAAGATTATGTAAGTGATATGCAAGGAAGTGGCAGTATAGATTGGGGGTTGAGTAAATTTTGGTTGCGAACACCTGGTAACTTTGGTAAACGATTCAGCATACCAGCAGCTTACTACAATATACAGCACATTCATTCATTTGTTCTGGGCAGCGCTATGCAATATCTAAATCTAGATAAAAAAACGCTTCCTCAAGATCTTATAGAACAAGCACCGGAGTTATTAATAACTACGTCCGAAAAATTGGATGAAAGAATGAAGGCATTCGAACTTCAATTGCAAGATCTTTTTAACTCATATCAAGCGCTTGGAGAAGGCCCTATCAAAGATGCTTTTGTTGAATCCCAAGTTTACAAGAATTTTATTATTAACATGAAAACAAATATTAATTTTTCAGAGACTTTAGATGATTTAAAAAAATATTATAAGGATTTTGAAAACCATATCCTATACTTTCAAAATAACTTTCGTAAGGCAGAAAGCCAAAAATAAAAGAACTACACTGTAATATGCTAGACTTACTATCTATCGTGTACTTGACGATACTTAATCTGACAGATCCAATAAAAAATAAAAAGGACTGTTATGAATAAAGCGCAATAAAACTGCCGAAATTCCATTCAGATTACTACACTAATATCTGAATTAACCAACTGAAAAATAAAGGCGTAAAGACAAATCCTAATATTGGCATCAAAGAAATTGGCATCCAAGAAATTGGATGCCAAGAATTTGGTATTATAGAAGTTATGTCAAATGTCATCATTAAAACTGTGACCGATACTACTAGCAAGTATGGGATAGCTGTAAAATGTAGAAAATGTCCTATAGACTCTGATGGGTAGCCTGTGAAAATGAATATCCCTAGTATCATTGACCAGACACACATAGTTTGATAGAAAATTGCACTCACTGAAAGCATCGTAATGAGTATATGAAAATTTGAATTCGCGTATTCAGGAAACATTTTTGAGAGATCCATCATTGTATAATAATTTATTAAAGTGCCCCAAATTGCACTTATTATAAATATCGATTTCCTCGATTGTTCAATATTTAAATCTAAACATTTCGCTATTTGAAAAGCCAAAAAACAGCTTACCGATAAGACCAACGATACAAAAATGGAAGTCTTTGTAAAAATAAAGGATCTAAAAAGAATTTCTTTTAAAGAATTAATAATAGAAATTCCATAATAATAACAGATACTCAAATAAGTAGGAAAAATTGCCAGCATCTTGGCGGGATCTTCCGACCACGAATAAAAATTGCTAATTTTGTCATTCTTTATTAAATATCCAATGATGCCATTACAAATACATTGATTCACCAAAAATATACTTCCAATTTCTAAAGGAAAACTAATATAATTTGAAATTGTATATTCAAAAATCGATTTTTTAGAATTTACAAAAAAAGAATAAAATTCGTTTTGAACAACTCTAGCAAAGGTACCCACTACGAAACCACAACACATTCCCCCACCTAACCATATACTAGCTATAGTAGCTTGTGTTTCTTCGAAGTCTTTATTTGTTACTTTCATTTCTCCACACCTTAAACTCGTTGAACATCCGTAAAATAATATTTTTAAATGACGTTAAATCATATTTTATGACATGATAGGAAAATAATTAACAAAAAATTTCGATTATGCAACCTTTTTCGTTCTGTCGCATCTGGAAAAATTGCGAAATTTTGTGACTTTCAATCTTGAATTTTAATGTTAGGAAATTATGCGAAGGCATCTTCAATCCATTCAAAGGCTATCACGACAATATATCATCATTTGGACAGTTTTCTGATGCTGCCATTACTAGTTGGAGTTACCAAGATTGAGAAGAACTATGTATTAAAGAGGTGTTGAGGCCAACTATTCCACAGTTCAGGGCTGGGCTGTTTCATATCGTTCTTCGCTTGCCAAAACTTTTTCAGCATAATTTTTTTCATTTTACTTTCACGGAATTTCTGTGATAATATGTAATAAAAATATTTAACGCCTTCAATATGAATGTTGCAAACAAAGTGCTGCCAAAATTTTCCAATGCTAATCCTTGCCTAGGTATTTGTAATCAGAATCCTAATCCGGTTCGTGCATCTAATATCGTAATTCAGAATAATCCACTAGTTACCAATACATCAAATGCTCTTTTCAAGCGATGGTGTTCAGATCTTCCAAAGTTAGTTTCGGATTTAATTAAATGCACATTAGCAAGCAAATATTCAATTCAATCGATGCTTCAGAAATACCTTTATCTTGATTTTAGGATTCCTTTGCATAATATTGTTATGAAATTACAAAGTTTATTGTCTATTCAGTCCACAGCTAAGAAAAAAATAGATAACCCCAGTAAATTGCACGCAAGTATTACTCCCACCGGAGAAGAAAAACCTATATTAAAGGCCCAAAATGATAGAATAATGAAACCATTGGAAGGCTATCATTTAGTAATGGAAAAACTTACTCCGGAAGAAATAGAACCTCACTTGCGGTATATAGCTCAATCGGGTTATGCGCATACACCAAAGTGCAGTTTAATAGGACCTTTTGGGTATCAACCAGTCGATCCGAAATCAATTGAGATTGATATGAGTGCACCCTTAGATAAAATAGAAATTCTTGAAGGATCATTTAAATGCAATAAAAATGCTGAATTAATTAAAACAGAAAAGTGCTTTGCAGATAAAAATACAGGTTTGAAGATTCTTGTTTCGGAACACGCCAATAATAAAGAAATTGTGCTAGCATTTGGAGATCTTAGTTCATTGGAAATTGAATTAAAAGAAACATCTAAAAAAATATGGCACCGGCAAACAAAAGCAGTCTTGTGTAATTTAGGTGGATTAGTGCCGGAACTTTATACACAAGCAGAGTCGTTAGCTGTTCAAATAATAAAAAAAATGTCAGAAAATCTGGATTATAAATATTACACTTTTACGTTAGTTGGGCAATCTTTAGGAGGAAGTTTGGCACAATTTGTTGGTTTACGTAATGAAATAAAAACAATGTGTTATAATGCGGTTCCTTTAGGGCCTGGATTGCAAAAATTAATTGGGAATGAAAAATTAAAAAAAGCTGATAAGCATGTTATACATGTAACAGCTGAATCAGATATGGCAAGTGATTTGCAGGGAGTTGGGATTTTTGATTCAATTTTAAGTTCTTTGAAAGTATGTACACCTGGTAATTTTGGCCAACGATATAGCATTCCTTCGGCGTATCAAAAGATGCAAGAAACTCATTCATTTGTTTTGGGAAGTGCTATGCATCATCTTAACCTTAACAAAAGAACAACCCCACAAGATCTTGTAACTTCTCATCCTAATTTATTAAAAACTGTACAAGAAAGATTAGATGAACGCTTGAAGGAATTTATGCCAAAATGTAATAAACTTTTAAACTTTTATGAAAGGACAGATGGAAGCTTTATAAGAAATACTTTTATTCAATCAGAAAAGTTTCAAAAAGCTCTTAAAAGGATGGCAATAAGGATTTCTTTTTCATTAACACATAGTAGCATACACAATAAATATAGAACTTTTAAAAAATCTGTTATTGAAGCAAACGAAATTTTTTTGAATAATTTAAAAGATAAAGATCAATTTATTACTTCGCTTGAGTATAAAAATTCAACACGAAATCTATTGTTTTTAACTCAAAATCTTAAGGCAATTTATGATACTTATTTAACAAGAGTACAGGCAGATTTTGAAAAAAAATATGCCAGTAAAATTCTGCATTTATCGATTGCATCTAAAGGTTGTCTTAATACCAGTAATGAGCAGTTGAAGTTTAAGGAAATTTTTTATAATTGCTCTCTATGCCTTTTTTATAGTTTTATCTTGATTTTATTTTTTGCTATTTATATTTCTCTAAGTGACTTGTTTGTTTGAAAAATTTATGGAAAAAAGTAAACCATAGCCATGAAAATCCATTTCGACTGTTAAAAAATATGCTAAATTTTGATAAAACGCCTATAGATCTTTTAAGTTGTGTCGCATTTGCTGGTTACTCTGTTCAATCTGCGAAGAAAAATGCTGCAAGTCAAAGACCAGTGGAGTTTTGTGACTTTTTTTTAAAAAGTGTCAAAGGTGCTTTTGCTGCAAAATGCCTCGTGAACTTTGTGCCCGTTATTATTTCATATACGGTTAAACCACTTATGGATTATATGGTTGATTCTTATTTAGGGGAATTTTTAATGAGCAAATTCAGCATCGGAGGATTAACCGATTCTTTAATACAATTTACTGCATACATTTCTCTATCTGAAAATCATAAACTTATTATTAGCCAACTTCTTAAATTTCTTACTACTCCTTGCACTTTGCTTTCGAGTCCTGGACTACTTGTCCCGATAGGTGGTGCTTTAATAATTTTATTATTGGTATGGGCTTATAAGAAGAATCAAAATAAGGACCAAATCATTCAGGCGTGTGCTGTCGTTTTTGGTGTTTTTTTTGCTACAATTATGGATTTTGTTAATCCTGCTTACATTAATCTATTATATATAGTATTTATAAAAAATATTATTAATTATTTTAACAATGAATATGAATCTCTTGTCAATCAAACGAAATCCAAAAAAACAATTGCTAGTGAACATGAAAAACTTTCCAAGACGTCTAGTACTATTGAAAAAAAATATGATAATATTGACGGCGAAAATTCAACGTATGAAGAAGTTATAGCATGCATTAACCATGTTCCTTCAAAAAATCAGATGATCTCTATCGGAGAAAAAATATATAAAGAAAAAATTTCAAAGATTCCTGAAGGCAGCCGATCATCGATGGATAATGCTTTAATTGCAATCATTGCTTTGAGAGGTAAGAACCAAGATTTCAAAGCATTGACAGATCTTTATTTAACGGATTTTGACAAGTGGGTGCGTGCAGCACTTGATTCATTTATCAAATATCAAAGCGACGCCAATAGATCGATTTATGAAAAATTAAATTTAATAAAAAATCGACCATGCTCCAACAAGTTTATCACACGAAACTTATCTCAACCTTTTACTAAAGAAGATTTGAGAGAATTTATGGCCAACGATATTACAAAAGAAGCATTAATAGCTTTTGGCGAAAAAATATATTATGAAAAAATTAACAAAATACCTAATGACAAAAGATCTCCAGAGCAAAGTGCGGCAATAGCCCTCATCGATTATAGGAACAAAGATTTAGAATTTAGATCAGTGACAGACCCTTTTATTGAAGAAATGCTCGATAAACTTTTGTTTAAAAAGATTATTTCTTTTATTGATCCAAAAAGAGAGCTTTCAAACGAAAATTACGAAGACCTAAATGATATATTAGATAAGTTTAAAGTCGACGCAGGTGATCAGAAATTGACCCTTGCAGAAATTAAAACCGTTTTAGCTTTCCTGACTTCTGAGAAAACACCATTGATTGATTTTGGCGTAAAAGTTTATAAAATGAAGATTAAGAATGATCCCAATCATAGTCTCTCTTTAAAGGACAAATTTACACTTCCAATAATAGAGGCAAGAAGCAAAGATAATAAGTTTAAATCAGCGATAGATCCCTATGGAATGGAACTATGCACTGATTTCATACATCAACGTATCAATTCTTTTATAAGTCCTGAACCTGAAGGCGATATTTCAAGCAACAGAACATTGGAGGTGATATGTAATGTTATTGAAAAGTTGAAATACTGTTTTCGGCAATCTTCCATTTTTGAAGATGCATGTTCTTTAGCAATAAGCTGTGCAGTAAGCAGTATTTGTAAAGAATCGCAAAAGAATGCTTTTCTAGCAATATTAGAACGCAGACGCAATGATAAGGATTTTAGGTTAGCTACAGATTTTCTTCTAAGTAGCTAAGCTATAAATGATTGCAAAATAGCGAGTATCGGTAATGGGGTCATTTTTCTACCCGAAGAAATGAATAGCCTCGAAACACTCTATATCCGAAAGATTCCAGTTGGCAATCGTATCAAAACTATTGTTACTTTACCGACTCAATTAAACAACCTTATAAATCTCCACATCGGAGAAATTGGCAATAGCTGCGACATCCTATTTCCAAACTCATTAAATAAACTTCAGCACCTTCACATCGAAAGTGGGGGCTTATACTGCCAAAATCACTTCCAGATCTTATATCGCTTTTTATTGGAATGGTTGGGACCCTTGATCTGCCAGATTCACTTCCAAAGCTGGCTACACTTTCTATTGGCTGGATTAGAACTTATTATACCAAATTTCATTCTAAAATGAACAAATGCCGACTTGCCTTTATGCCATCTAATGAGCCTTCTTCACTCGCAAGTGCTCGATGTACCTCGGGTACGCCTGTGCGCTTGCTCGATCAGAATGTCATTATCTGGCATAAATTCAAGCGACCTTTGTTCATTTTAGAATGAAATTTGGTATTATACTGATAATATGGTTTTCCCTGAACCAACTGGTGATAATTTGATCTTGCCAGAATCATTGCCTAGTCTCACAGATCTTTCGATTGATGAGATTTTCGGCAATACGCATTTTACATTACCGAAAACAGAGAAGCTCAAAAGGCTTTCTTTGGGCCAAGTTGACTCCAGTGGTAGTTTTCGGGTAACAAGGGAACTCCATAATCTCGAAACCCTTATTATTAAAAAACTTAACACAAATGCCTAGGCAAACATAAAATCCTTGCGACAGAACCGCATTATTCATTTTCAGCTTTTTCTTTTATTAACAATTGTTCTATATAAGCCATCATTTGTCGTAATGATGTTATTGAATTAGAAGTAGTAATACAATATTCTTTCATTCTGTATGCTATACATTCTGGTTTACCGTTTTTAATACGAAAGCCATTGTTAGCAAAGAGTTCTATTTTTTTTAGCACTTCTATATTTTGATCAATGAAGATTATGTAATTTTCCAATACCTCGTCAAAAATTTCCTTTATTAATTCTACGTTTGTTGTAGAAAGTTCGTTATTGTAATGGCTCGATTTGATCGATTGCATTTTCTGGGTTATTTTTTCGGTGTCTAATAAAGTTAATCCCTCAAAAAGCATAAAAACATCTGCAAGGTTAGGTTTATTGTCTATTAATGAGGGCCGGCTGTTCAACTCCTGAATTGAATCAACAAGGGGTAACTCACCTTCAGCAAGTTCAATGAGTTTGGCATATAACTTTTTATTGAGAAGAGAGAATGCCGTCTCTTCTACTTTCTTAGACCAATACTGTGTTTTTTCTATATCGCCTACTCTTAAAAAATATGTTTTCCCATTTCTACTAGTAGAAACGGGTAATCCTGGGCAGTGCTGTGTTTTAGCAACTTCAAAAAATGCAATATTTTCTAAGCTTTTTGCTGCAGCTTCGAGAAATGCATAGTCCTGTAAAAACCTAAATAATATTGTATCTTCAAGAGAATTAATAGCAACTGCTAGTGTCGTTGATTGTTGTTGGTTTTCATCACCTTTAGCATAAATCCAACCAGAGAGGCCAACTAATAAAGTAGCTAATGCTATCGATTTGATTTTGTTTTCTATATTTTTCATTTCTTACATTTAAATGAATTTTTATCATAATACAAGTCGGTTGTGCCGAGTAGTTTTTACGAATGGGGCTTTGGTTCCTACAATGATAGACTATGATATACCCCAAAAATTGGACAGTTGGAAATTAACCACTTAAAATGTTAGCAAGATCAGTCCAATAACTGAAGCTTTATCAGCAGATAGGAAAACTGAAAGTTGAAAACGATTGGCTTAAAAAAATATGATCTATCCGCCCAGGAAAAACGTATGTTAGTTGACAATTATCCCGAACTCAGTGTCGTAGATCAATTTTAGTAATATTTATCATTCAATTTCCTGGAAAACGTTAACTTTTGCAAGATTTGAGTTTAAATTAGATGGACGTAATATCTGTTGTCCATTATTGGGTTTATGTCCCTTTTGATTGGTAGAATTTTCTTTATTTTCTTTATTTTGAGATGATTCTAAATTCTTCAAATAAGCTTCATATAGCACCTGTTGCTGAGGATTGCGTACCTTTTGAATATTTTGATTCTTAGGGGTCTTCTCCTCATCCTTCCTTCGCTTGGGCTCTTTAGAAATGGCTGCCCCTTCTTGCTCTAGTTGGCGGATGATTAGCACCTCTTGAGTTTTTGCTTTTAATTTTTCTTCTTGCTTATATTGCTCATGCAACACTTCTAATGCGTTAGTTAGTTTTTCGACTTCGATTTTTGATTCATTTTTTCGAATTTCGGCAGCCTCCAGCTCCTTTTTAGCCTTTTCCTGATCTTCTTGTAATCGTGTATTTTTCTCTTCAAGTTGCTTAGATGTATTCTCCAATTTGTCTAATGCCTCGCTTCCTGCTAAAATCTGTGTTTTTAATTCTTCTAGTTGATCCTTCGCAGCCTTTGTCTCCGTGTTGAATGTTTGCAATTGCTGGTTATATACCACACACAACGCTTCTGATTTCTCATTAAGTTTTCGAATCTCGGCTTCTGATATTACTAATTTTTCTTTGGCTTCCCTCATCAGATCATTATTCTTTGCTTTGAGTTTATCAGATTCCTCCTTTAATTTAGCTAGTGCCTCTTCTCGTTGCTTGATCATGGTTTCTAGTTCTTTTTTGACAGCTTCTAGTTCAGTATTCTTTGTTTCTATCACTTGTGATTGTTGAGTAACTTCCTCTTTCGATTTGACCAATTTCTCGTTTCCTTCCTTAATCTCAGTATTTAGTTTTATTAGTTTACCATTTTCAGCCATTAATTTTTGCAATTCCTTATTGGCCTCCTCATATAACTTTCCTAATTTCTTAAATTCTACACTCAAAGCTTCTGATTTCTCATTTAGTGCTTTAACCTCGGCTTCCAATTCTTTTTTCCGCTTTTGGGCAGCCTCAAGTTCTTCTTTAGCTTTATCCTTAGCAACTTGTAATTGTTTATCAAATTCCTTAGTCCGCTTAGCTAAAAACTGCTCTTTACCGAAATTTTCTTGCGATCTCCTCGCTGCTGAATCATTTACATCAGTTTGCCAAAGCGTTTTTATCGCATTGAAATTGTGGCTCAATAAAGGATGCATTGGACCCTCTATTCGCAGCGCACGTATTTGGAAAATAGTCTGCTGCGTACTTTCTTCAAGTAATTGAATCTCGTTGAGATTTTTCTTCCTCATCTCATGCGCAAGCCATATGATATCAACATGTACAGCCCAAAGCTTGCATTTTTCTCCACGGCTTATAAAATGGGTATCGTTTAAAAAATTGAAAACAAGTTTGTTCATTGCTGTAATGATAATCCGATCTACTCCACTCACATCATTATGCCTAATATATTTCCCTAATTTTATAATTGTATTAGCAATTTCAGGATAACCTAAACTATCTTTAGCCTCACCTTTGGAATCGTTATTGATAGCATTGATGTATTTCCATATTTCTTGAGTCCTTAAATCTTCACCTATTGAATTAGAAATCGATCTAGCAGCGATTGACTGCTTTTTTTCAAAATTTTGATGGTGGATAATTCTTGGCGTTCCTGATCCAATTTGTACGTCATGCTGTTGATGCTGTCCTTGCCCCTGCGGTTGGGCAGTCGATTTTTTTAATACTTTCATAATTTTTTCTATTATAGTATGTTAAAACCCTATTTGTCGAGAACAAATCTTAGGGTCAAGAATACATGTATAAAATTTAGCCCTACCAGGTTTTTGTCCCTAAAAGCGCAACCAGAGTATAATTGAAACAACACAAAAAGCACCAGCAAACATCGCAGTTGTTTTATCATATCGAGTTGCAATTCTTCTAAACTGTTTAATCTTGCAAAGAATCTTTCTATTACCTTGCGTTTTTTATATGTGTGTTTGTCGTATTCTATCGGTATTACACAATTTGATTTCCAAGGAATAATCGGAGTAATCGACTGTTTTAGTAACTCCAAATGCAGATCATTACTATCATAGCCACGATCTGTTAAGAGACAATTACAACTTATTGTATTGCCAATTAAGTCACAGACTTAATTTATTTCATGGGCTTGCCCAGGGCTAATAATAAATTCTAATGGCATGCCTAAAGCCTCTACTTTGGCATGTATTTTTGAAGAAAGTCCACCAGAACTGCCGACCTAAATTTTGCTTTTCCTAACCCCCTATAGCACCTTTTGAGGATTTGATAGACCTTTAGCCATTTTAATTTGGGAAATGGTATTACAAGATGCACAAAAACAAGGGTTATTTACAATAGACTTCTTTCGAAACCAACTCTTTTGCTCTCTAGCGGCGTCAAAAATTTATTCGGGATCCTTATGTATTTTTGTATACACTCCGGTCCCTTACAAATTTTTTCCTTGCTATAGAGCAAAATACTTAGTTTCGAAAGAAGTCTAATGAGTCAAAAAGAATTATCACGGCTAGAAGTCATGCAATTAATCAAAGAAAGACGTCTCACGCAAATTCAAGCAGTAGAAATACTGCACAATTTTGTATAAATACTATCCTTTTGAAAATTCAAGGATTCGCTTTACTACCAAAAATCACATAGCTTTGTCCTGTAAGATTCTGCCAACCTGGAGAGCCAATCAAAATATCGGCAATACCATCTCCATTCAAATCACCAGCTCCACTTACAATGCCCGTATAATCGCCTGAATTAATCCCGTTAATAATAAACCCATTCGTACCATTAAGATTATTACGATCAATGCTTGCAGGCCATGGCTTTTTACTGCCAAATATTATATAACTTAAGCCTTTACTAGGAAATTCAGGAAATCCTGGAACACCAATTAAAATATCATCGATACCATCCCCATTCACATCCCCAGCTCGAGCTACAACGGTCCCGGTAGAACCACCTACAATACCATTAACATTAACAGCGAAGCCATTTTTACCATTGAGATTCGCAAGATAAATTGCTGCTGGCCAGGACACTTTACTACCAAATAGTATATAGCTTTGGCCTGTGGCGTTATTAGCAAATGGAGCACCAATTGCAATATCAGCTATTCCATCGCCATTGACATCCCCCGCTCTACTTACTGATGTACCAATTTCATCAGTCAAATGAACGCCATTTATAACAAAACCATCAGTACCATTAAGACTTCCAAGGTTAATTGAATCAGGCCAAGATTTCGTGCCAAATACTACATAAGTCACATCAATATTAGAAGAACCAATTAAGATATCATCTATACCATCTCCATTCATATCCCCTGCTCCACTCACTGAATAACCGGCATAAGATGTTGTATCGTATATACAAGATCCATTGACTCCATTCAGATCCTTGATGTAGTTTACTGCATTCCATGGCTCTTTCTTACCAAACACGACACAAGCAGCACCATTAAATAATATAAAAATATCTGAAAAACCGATTAAGATATCATCTATTCCATCTCCATTAACATCCCCTGCTCCACTCACTGATGTACCACTAAAAGTATTGGAAATTCCCTCAATTGAAAACCCATTATTACCATTGAGATCGGCGAGATTAAATCTCTCAGGCCATGCAGTCTTACTACCGAACAATACATAGCTGATCCCTGCAAAACTAATATCATTCATGGGAATGCCGATTAAAATATCATCTATACCATCTCCGTTGATATCTCCTGCTCCACTGACAGAACAACCAACGCAATTAGCACCAACGCCAGTAATTACAAAGCCATTTTGGCCATTGAGGCTACCCAGACTAATCGCTTCAGACCATGACTGCTTACTGCCAAACAATACATAACCTTGCATAGACCAATCAGCACTAATTAAAACATCATCTATACCATCTCCATTCACATCGCCTACTCCACTTACACTCGAACCACTACTATCATGTTGTTTAACACCTCTAATAGCAAAGCCGTTAGTACCATTGAGGTTAGTAAGGTTAAATACTGGAGGAAATGTTTCATCCCAATCCTGAGCATACCCATAGCAACTAAAAATGCTAACAAGAACACCCGTCAAAATAGTAATCCCAATTTTATATAAAGAAAAAGTTTTCATACAAAAACATTACTGATATTAAAAGACAAAGTACAGAAGATTTTCTGTGATACTTCAGACTACATGATATCTGGGGTAGAGAAAAGAACAGATTAAAATGAAGGATCGACTTCGAAAATGAGTACGGAGGGACTTTAATAGATGGAAATATTTGGAGTACAGAGTTATGCGATGTGTTAATAACCCGAGATCAATGAAACTCTTTTTATTACTTAAACTAATGTTTGAAACTTAAAACAAAATCTTCTTACCTATCTGTTTTTTTTACGAGCTATCATATTAAGCACTTCTACGGAAAGAGAAAAGAACATACCAAAATAAATATAACCTCTTGGAATATGCATTTCAAAACCTTCTGCCATTAAAAATAAGCCAACTACCATAATAAATGCCAAAGCAAGCATTTTTAATGTTGGATAGCGCGCAATAAAATTTGCTATTACTCCAGAAGCCCCTAGCATGATGACCATTGCAATTGTCATAGCAATAATAATAACTGTAACATCATTTACTATTCCCACAGCAGTCATAATTGAATCAAACGAGAAAATAAGATCAATGAAAATAATTTGGATAACCGTATATAGGAATCCGCCGGTATATTCTTTAACTTCCTCTTTTTCTTCACCGGTAATTTGTTCATGAATACTGGAAGTAGCCTTTGCAATCAAAAACAATCCCCCTGCGAACATTAATATATCTTTGATGGAAAAAGCTTTCCCATATAAAGTAAACCATGGTTTATTGAGTCCCATGACCCAGAGGACTCCAAGTAGGAAGGCAATCCGCAGCAATAATGCCAAGGTAATGCCTATATAACGGGCTGACTTCGCTTGCTTGAGTGGTAAATGATTCACAACTAAAGCGATAAAAATGACATTATCTATCCCTAGTATGATTTCTAAGGCTGAAAGAGATAAAATACTTGTGATAAATTCTATATTCATTTTCTTAAATGATGTTATATAAATTACTTTTGTTCAAGAGTAAATCAGTTGTATTATGGAAAAGCCTAGGGATATTTAGCTCTCCCGTAGAATCTAAATACATCGTTCCCGAAAACACGTTAATTCTTCTTTAAAGTATTTTAGATGTTTTTTACTTTTACCTAATAGTTTTATTGTTTTATTTTTTACAGAACTGAAGAATTGTGGACTGTTCTTTTTCCTTACTATCCATCGGTATTCTTCAAACTCTTTATCTTTAAAGTCCCGTATTGATTGTTTTGTCTGTTTCTTTAATCGAAAATTTTGTCACAACAAATATATCTAGTGTGGAATTTTTATGAAAAATCGAGAACTAAATACCCGTAGGAAAAACCTGAGAAATAACAATGATTATTTGAATTTCCTAAGAAAAGAGATTAAAAAACAATATTATGCCAAAATTATATACGATTGGTCATTCTACGCATACTCTGGAAGAATTTCTTGATATTCTACACGCACACGAAATCATGCATATTGTAGATATTCGCACAATACCGAAATCCCAATATGTACCGTGGTTTAATGAAAATAAATTGTCCTCGGTATTGAATAAAGCGAAAATATCCTATACCCATCTATCGGCTTTAGGAGGCTTACGAAAATCCAATAAAGATTCTATTAATCAAGGATGGCGCAATGTAAGTTTTCGCGGATATGCGGATTATATGCAAACACCTGAATTTTATGCTGGCCTCAAAGAATTAAATCAGTTGATAAAACAAAAAGGAAAAGTAGCCATTATGTGTGCTGAAGCGTTGCCATGGCGATGTCACCGTTCACTCGTTGCAGATGCTGAAGTAGTTCGTGGCATAACTGTTCTCGATATTATGAGTCGCACATCTATTCATATTCATCAAGTCACTTCTTTTGCGGTAGTGGATAGATCAAAAAGACCTATAAAAATATATTACCCAAAATAAAAGCAAAAAGTCTAATATCCTGCCTTATGTAAAACCTCTTCCAGTTGTGTTTGAAACTCCTGAATATCTTCTTGAGAGGGACGATATCCTTCGGTAGAAGGAATAAGTCCTATACGGCCTTGTTGATCTAATTGCCATCCGGCACGGGTGCCATCGCTAAAGACGACCGAACCACTGATTAAACTGCCAGGACGCATAATTTTGTCAACATCAACGGTGACTTTATGAAGAAGTTCTAATTCACCGGGAGCAGCAGCGGGAGTAGCTTCTTGAGTCGTTTCATTTGGTGCTTCTTCTTCCTTGGGAAATTCCAGGTTAAGATCATCGATCAAAAATCTTAATTCCAAGTAAGTAATGGGAACCTGCCATTGATCAGAAATATACTTATAGATTGTAGAAAGGTCGAGCCCCTGGGAAATCCAAGTTTTTAATTGATCTTTTTGTGTATCGGATAAATTCATTTTTTTAATAAAATTAAGAACGTCCAGTTAATTGAGTTTTTAAATAATCTACTGTGCGTTTAACTGATTCATCTAGGTCCATCATGTTTTCAACTGCTTTGCAAGCATGAATTACAGTACCGTGATCTCGTCCACCGAAAGCTTCACCAATGATGGCTAAAGATTCATGAGTGAGTGCGCGGCAAAGATACATTGCAATTTGGCGAGGAAATGCAATATTAGCAGGCCTACGTTTGCTTTGCATGTCAGCGGGCTTTAAATGATAATGTTCGATAATTTTTTTCTGAATTTTTTCCATAGTGACTCGATATTGAGCTTCTTCTTGAAAGATGTCCTTTAATAAACCTTCAATAGAATGAACATCTATACGGCCCTGAACGAGCGCGGCATATCCGGCAACCCTTGTGAGGGCTCCTTCCATTTTTCTGACGTTTCGGGCGACACGTTCGGCTAGAAATTCTATAATTTCATAAGGGAGCTTAAGATCCATTGCATGGGCCTTTTTTTGGAGAATAGCGACACGAGTCTCAAAGTCAGGAGCTTGTATGTCAGTAACTAGACCCCATTGAAAACGAGAAATCAAACGGCTTTCTAACTTCGAAATTTCATTAGCAGGCCTATCGCTACAGAGGATAATCTGTTTTTGGGATTCATAAAGATCATTAAAGGTATGGAAAAACTCTTCTTGGATACGTTCTTTGCCTGCAAGGAAGTGAATATCATCGATCAGTAAGATATCAACACTTCTATAGCGTTGACGAAATTTTGTAATATTATTCTCTTGGATGGCACGAATGAACTCGTTGGTAAACTTTTCTGTAGAGACATAAGCCACTTTAATTTGATTTTGCTTGCGCAACGTTTCGTGTGCGACTGCATGCATTAAATGGGTTTTCCCTAGCCCTGAATCGCCATAAAGGAATAAAGGATTGTACGCACGAGCGGGGGCGTTAGCCACAGCTACACAGGCAGCATGCGAAAGTTGATTTCCAGAACCTACAACAAAGTTTTCAAAAGTATTTTTAGGATTTATTAAAAACAGGTCTTGAGGAATATCCGTTTTAGATTTTGAAGATTTCCCAGCGCTATGAGCATCGAAAGCGTTTAAGCGATTATGATTAGTGGTAATAGAACTCTCAATAGATTGTTCATTATCGGTATCGGGACGTGATATCACTTTGTAATTTACCTTTACAGAATGGCCTGTAGCCATTTGTAAGCGGTTTACAATGATGTCGTGATAATTATCTTGAATCCAGATAGCAGCGAATTCGTTTGGCATGCCAATGATGTAGGTGTCTCCTTCTTCGCTAAGAAGTTGTAGATTTTGAAACCAAGTACAATATACATCATGCGGAAAGAGACTTTGAAAATCGCTTTTAATGGTATCCCAGAGGGTAGACTGTTCAAGAACTTGCATAGAATGTGTATTATATTATTATTTAAGAAATCTCGTTATGATTTTTGAATTTTTTGATGGATTATAGAACCTATAATTAAGAAATTTTGTTTGAGATCTGTCAAACCTCGAAAGAAAAGAATTTTTAAATAAATGTAATATGTTCATAGCTAGAAGATTAAAATGATATTTCAGCCTCTGTTTTTGTTTTGGTTGCAATTTAGGGGTAAAAAATGTTTTTCAGCAAGAGAGTAAAATATCAAAAAAAAGGGTATTTTAAGCAAGATGAAATTCTTAACAAGTTATTCACATTCCTTCGAATTGAGGCATCATAGGATTAAGGCTGAAACCAAGGCGTACGATCTGTGATTTCTTGTTTTTGCATGAAATGAATTAACCGATCATTAAATTCTTTAGCAGAATCATAACCAATTGATTTGAGTGCTTGAACCATAGCGGAAACCTCTACAAGGCGAGACATATCGCGACCGGGCCTAACGGGGATTTCGATATGTGGAACAGGTTTTCCAAGAATTTCAAAAAAATTCTGATCTAAACCTGTTCGTTCTTCTTCCATGCCAGGTGTCCATTCTTTGAAAGTAACAACTAAGTCGATACGTTTTTTAAGTCTTACAGAACGTATACCAAAAAGTTCAGCAACGTTGATAATACCAATTCCTCGACACTCCAGATAGCCTTGATTCAGTTTTGAGCCATAACCCATAAGTTCATTTTCCGCAAGCAGTTTAACATAAATAATATCGTCAGCAACAAGGCTATGCCCGCGTTCAACGAGGGCCAAAGCACATTCACTTTTTCCAATGCCGCTTTCGCCTTTTATGAGAACACCAATACCCTTAAGATCAACGAGAGTACCATGGATGGATGTGCTAAGAGCCATTAGGTCTTCTAATAATATAGTTGCTTGGGCAGTAAAGTCCTTAGACTTCATGGGAGTGCGAAATAATGGGATATGAAATTGTTGAGCAACCTCGAAAAGGGTTTTAGTCGGTGAAAGGTTACGAGAAATTACAATACAAGGAATTTTTTTTTGAGCCATTTCAGAGAGAACTTTCTGCTGAGCGTGTTCTTTTAGATCTCTTAAATAGCTCATTTCACCAGCTCCAAAGAGTTGTAAGCGTTTATTAGCAAAGTATTTGAAATAGCCTGTGAGTGCTAAAGCTGGTCGATTGATGCTCTTTTCTTTAATTATCTTAGAGAGACCTTCTTCTGAGGCGATGAGTTTTAGCTTTAAGGTATCGGCACAAACGTGGAAGAAATTTTTAACACTAACACTTTCGGGTGCCTCCTGAATGTTAGGGCGAGTAATCGTAGGATAGGTAGAAAGGGCAGCCATAGAAATTAAAGATTAAAATTGTTCCCTAGATAGAAATGACGACTATTAGGATCGTTAATTAAATCAGAGCTCGTACCTTCTTTGAGTATTTTGCCATCATGAAGAAGATAGGCTTGATCGACTATGCTTAATGTTTCTCTAACGTTATGATCAGTGATAAGAATGCCGATGCCCTTCTTTTTGAGGCGAATGATAATATTTTGAACTTCCTGCACGCTAATAGGATCGATTCCACTGAAGGGTTCATCCATTAAAAGAAATCGAGGCTCAGTGATGAGCGCGCGCGTAATTTCTAAACGTCTACGTTCTCCACCACTCAAGGTGTAAGCCATTTGATTAGCTAGATGAGTGAGTTCAAGTTCGGCTAAATATTTTTCAACAATTTCGTCATGAGTTTTTTTATTACCAGGACGCATTTGTGCAATAATGCGAATATTGTCCGCAACAGAAAGTCTTCGAAAGACGGAGGGTTCTTGAGGAAGATAGCCTATACCCATGCGGGCTCTGCGATACATGGGAATATCGGTAATATCTTGGTTATCAAGATATACATTTCCTTCAGAGGGATTGACGAGGCCTACAATGATATAAAAACTAGTCGTTTTTCCCGCCCCATTGGGTCCAAGTAGGCCAACTATTTCTCCTGGACGAACACTTAAATTAACGCCTCGGACGACTTCACGTTTGCCGTATCGTTTGAAGATTTTTTTTGTTACTATGCCTTTAAATTCTCCCATAATTATAAGTTTGTATTTTTTTGAAGGACAGGAGAAGTTTGGAGGATAGGTAAAGTTTGCTTTTGATTATTCTGAAAGCTATTTTGTGGGTTGTTCTCTTTGGTTTGATTAGTATTTTTTAAATCGGGTAGATTGGAGAGTGTAATTTTAGGACGCTCTCCATTAGGTCCGCCTTCAACATAGGCTTTTCCATTGTTTTTATAATAAGTGATGATATGTCCTTGTATGATGCCTTGGTCGCTAATAACTTTAGGATTTTGGGTTAAAACTGCTTTGCCTTCTGCAGGATAAAGGACTGCATGGCCGGCATCGATGGTGCGATTTGTTTGTTTAATATGAACATGGCCAATAGCAGTAATTTTTTCCAGTGAATCTATATTATTTAATGACGATGATTGATTATCGGTTTTTTTAGAAATAACTTCAAGTTCATCGCATACTGCATCGAGGTCATCACCTTCTAAATGAACATTTTCATAAAATTTAAAAATATTACATTTATCATTGGAATCCATTTCGACACGATTGCTTGTGATGATGGTATTTGTTTTTTCATTATTTCCGTAAGATAAAATAATGGAAAAGATTAATAGGCTATAAGTTAATAATATATTTTGGAGACGATTTTTATTATTTATTTTCATAAGTGAATAGGTTTTCTAGGGATTGTGTGAATATAACTTTAACATTTTGATTAATAATGATTTTTTTAAATTTTCCATTCCAGGACCAATTTTTTCCCGAGAGATTGTAGGTGTTTCCAGTAACTTTGATTTCATTGTCGCTTTTTGCTTTATTTTCAAGAGGAAAGATGGTGGCTTTTGGGCTTTCTATAGTGGCTTCCAAAAGATTTTTGTGATCCCCTGAAAAAATATTTAACTCCATTCCAATAATTTTTACTTTTTCTTGCGTAATGTATATGCCTTGATCACCTTGAATATGCCAATCTTGGTAGCCTTCTTGATTGAACATAGGCAATCTAAAGTTGCGGATGGGTGCATCGGGAATGAAACTTTTTGTCTCAGAAAAGGTTATATTATGGATGATTAGAAGAAATAATGTCGTTAGAATGTAAAACTTTTTCAATAAAGTCATGCGAATATTAATTATATATTGTTATATACATTTTGCATAAAAGGTAAATATTTCTTTTTAAATTTTATTAGACTTTTTGAGAATCGCTAAGGATGGGTTTTTGAGCGAATACTTTTTGATTTTCTTTGACGAACCCCCCAAGAGCGACGCAAGATCCTACGATAACATTCTTTGAAAGAATAGTACCGGGTTGAAGGACAGTATTACAGCCAACTTCTACTGATTCGGCAATCATTGAACCGAGTTTTTTAAGATAGGTTGGGATTTTATTATTAGCAAAATTGATCGTAATAGGTTCCTTATCCAAGCGCTGGTTGGCTAAAATAACGCCTGCAGCTAGGTGAGATCTTGAGCCTAAGATAGAATCGCCAACATAGTTAAAATGGGGAGTTTGAACATGGTCCATAAGTAAGCAATTCTTATATTCGCAAGAATTGCCAAGGACGCAGTTTTCACCAACAATCACGTTCCCACGAATGTAGACTCCTGGACGTAATTCACAATTGGCACCTATATAAGCTGGACCTTGGATATAGCCGTAAGGCGGGAGCTTGACAGTTTCATGTAAATAGACATTACCTTCAATGAATAAATGTGTAGGAATATCATTCCGTTTGTGAATAGAGAAATTAAAATCCTCAAGAGCTTTATGGATTGCGGAAACCCATTCCCAAGGAGGGACATTGGATGGAAAAAACTGAGCGAATGGCAAAGACGCTGGAAATTGAAATAAGTCAGAAGCTAGCATGTGAAAATGAAATGGTTGGGGCATGAAATATGGAGCGAGCGATGGGACTCGAACCCACGACATCCACCTTGGCAAGGTGGTGCTCTACCAATTGAGCTACGCTCGCATTTAAAGAATACTCACAAAGCTAGACGACTTTTGGTAAATGTCAATACTTTGCAAAAGGTTTTTGATTTTTTTTATAAAAACCTGAATTCACTTAAAATGGTTGCCGACAAAATATCAGTTAATTTTGTACCTTCAGATAATAGCTTTTACTTTTATATTTTATGCACTTTTCTTTTGGGATATCAATTTTCAATGCATTGTTAGTAAATGTTCAGGGCTGAATCGTTACCAGAATTTTGAAATTTTAATAAAAATGGGTATATTTGAGGTATGAAAAAGAAATTAATTGCATTGTTTTTGCCACTATTTTGTTGTATTGTGGTTTACTCGCAAGAGGTGGCTCCAGCAGTAAACCCACCCGCTAGCCTTTTTTATCCAGGAGAATTAAGGATTCCCGTCAATAAATTAGCTTTAAAAGGTAAAGAGCTTGAAGGAGAACAACTTTTTTCCCAGGAGCTACAATTAGATGTGGATTTATGGGAAAAGATTTATGCAGAGTTACCAAGTACATACAGTGGGAAAATATTAGATATCGATTTAGCAAGAAAATTATTTCCTCCTTTTGATGATGGTCTACTTGGTGCTAATAAATATAGCGTTTCTACTCATGTGCCAGCTGGGCAGTTTATTAATTATGTATTAAATGATGATATTGATAAAATAAGTAGTACTAAAAGTCACCCAGAGATCATTTTTGTGGCAGGAGGAGGCGGCTCGGGTAAGAGTCTTATTCTGGATTTACTTCCGAATGAATTTGAGAGAGCGGATTTAATGTTAGATGGCACATTATCTAATGCAGCGAAGGCTAGAGATAGAATTAATCGTAGTTTGGACGCAGGTTTTAAAGTTACAATTATCTATGTATTTAGACCAATAGAATTGGCCGTGCAGGGAATCGTTTCCCGCGCCCTTAAAATGGGAAGGGGAGTACCCATTCTTATTGCAGCGGAAGACCATTTTGATGCTCAAAGAACAGTACTCGATCTGAGCAAGGAATTTGTTAATAAAATTAATATTTTAATTATCAGCAATGCAGGAGGTCTTGATGATGTGAAAGTACTTAGCATAGAGGATCTGGAGGGTCTATTAGATCAAAAGAACTTTAGGTATCAATCGAAGGATGAAATAATGATGAGGGCTGTAATTGCTTATCTAGATTACATCAAAAAGTTGAGTCCTGAATTAAAGAGGAAATTGAATCCTGATTTAAGGGCTGTTTTAGAAAAAGGCATGGAAAATTTTTCTGCAAAAGCAGTTGAAGGACAATCCGAACTGAGGTAATAGACTTCTTGCATAACTCCTGTATTTTGCTTGTTGGTAAGTGCTTTACTTTCATCATCAGAGTACCTAGGAAGTGACTAAAAAACCAGGTTGTGAAGGGA
>JABDAI010000010.1 GCA_013289195.1 Verrucomicrobiota bacterium | reverse complement strand
AGAGATAATTTCATTATTGACAAATATACAATGAAATGCTTGACTTGATACTTTAAGTATATTTAATCATTGTATCAATCACAAATTTCATTTTATGGCACTAAAAATTAGACTTCAAAGACGAGGCATTAAAAATGCACCTACCTATAATTTAGTTGTTGCTGAGAGCAGCTCTCCAAGAGATGGCAAATTCATTAAATCTCTTGGCATTTATAATCCTCAAGCAAAGGGTAAGGATTTTCTTTTCAAGATAAATATGACTCTCCTTGAGTATTGGCTAGGTGTGGGAGCACAGCCATCAGAGACTGCTAAAAATCTTATTAAGAAAGCACGTAAGAAAACTAAGACAGAAAATGGCGAAGCAATTGAATTAGCGACTGCTGTTGCTTAAGGTTTTGGACCTCCATTTGAGTATGATGCCACTTATGGCTATCGACCTTGTTTCACTTTTTCCAAACATGGTTGAGGGGTTTATTTCGTGTAGTGTACTTGGCCGTGCGATTAAGAACGGTATAATTTCTATCAAGTTGCATGATTTACGGGAATGGGCGCATCCCCCGCATTATACTGTTGATGACAGGCCATTCGGGGGAGGAGCCGGAATGGTTCTTCAGCCAGAGCCTCTTTTTAAAGCTGTAGAATCACTACGTAGAAAGGAATCAAAAGTCATTTATCTTTGTCCTGATGGAGTGCCTCTTAATAGTGGCGTGGCAGAAGAACTTGCACAAGAAAAGCATCTTATATTAATTTCTGGGCATTATGAAGGTATTGATGAGCGTGTGCGTGAAAAAGTTATTGATAAAGAAATCTCAATAGGCGATTATATATTGACGAATGGTACTTTGCCAGCAGCGGTTTTAATCGATTCCGTATCACGATTTATTCCCGGAGTTTTAGGTGAAGAAAAATCCTTGACTCAGGATTCTTTTAATGACAACCTACTTACATTTCCACAGTATACCAGACCGGCAAACTTTAATGGCATGCAAGTTCCTGAAGTTCTTCTTTCTGGGGATCATCAAGCGATCGAGCGATGGAGAAAAACAGAGCAAATAAATAGAACTAAAGCAAGAAGACCAGATTTAATAAATAACCAAATTTCAAAACAATAAAAACCCATGCATCCACTCATTAAAGAAATTACTAAAGTTCAAGAACGAACCGATCTTCCAAAATTCAAGGTAGGTGACGGTATTCGTGTTCATAGCAAAGTTCGCGAAGGCGACAAAGAACGTGTGCAAATTTTCTCAGGAATTGTCATTGCTATCAAAGGCTCGGGCATCCAAAAGACATTCACTGTTCGTCGCGTTTCCTCTGGAGAAGGTATCGAAAGAATCTTTCCTTTGCACTCCCCAAATATTGTGAAAATTGAAATTGATAGAGTAAGCGTTACGATGCGTGCTCGTATGTACTACATGCGTGATCGTATTGGTAAAAGTGCTAATAAAGTTAAAGAAAAAGGTTACGCTGTTTCTTGAACAAGCTTGAGCATTTATACATATGCTTGTGGATGGAGGCCATGCCGCAGTAAAAGTAAAACCGGCATACTGGACTGAAAACATATTATTCAGTCGGTTTACTCAGTTAGGTGTCTTATTGGTTGGAGGCATTGCTTCTGGATACGTAATTTATAATCATAATAGTTTTCTTTTATCTATTGCTAAAGATCTATTCCAAAGAACAGTAAGTGCAGGGGGTGAAGTCCTTTTTCGAGGTTTATCGATTTTGCAATCTATTGGAAATGAATTATGGAAATATATAGATTTATTGACCTTTAAGTTAAGTGGTGGAGTGAAGCTTAACGAAGTGTGGATTAAAGTAGGAGGAGTAGAAATTTCAGTTGGGGAGTTTTTGTTCAGTGTAGCACAATACCTCTTAGTTGTATGTGTCATAAAAGTCTTAGTGAAGATATTGAAATGCTTAAAATCACTCATATATAAAATAGATATTGATAACACTATACTTTCAAGCTCAAGCACTAGTAAATTACCTCGAAAGATTTTAAAGCAGATAGCTGCTAAAGAGCCTTGGGAGGTTTATCAAATTATTAAAAAGAAGTCTTCTAATTTTTCAAATATGAAGTTAGAGGACATATTGAAATTGGCAAAATATGCAGAGCCAGAAAATTTAGCTTCCATTATAAAAGAATATCCTGAGATTCAAGATTCCATACTTTATTATTGTTCTAAAGACCCTGATTTATATTGCGGTGCTGATAGATTATCTACTGAGCTTTTCAAGCATATACTTGCTTCGGCTCATCGTGAATTTATATTTGACTGTTTATGTGCCAATCCTAATTTGTGGAAAGGCCCTGAAAAAATTGCGTCGGAGATTTTGTCAAAAACATTTTTTAAACCAACTGTTAGTATTGATGAAATACTCTTTTTCAAAGAATGGGTATCTTTATTTAAAAATTCTCGCAGTGATACAGAGGAACTTTTTAATTTCGTAAGTAATAGTAGATACGAGACTTTCGATAAAGCTTGGCCACAATTTATTTCGAAAAAAATAATTAAAACCTGTACGACCAATTTATTAAATCAGTACGCTATAGATCAGGTGGGACCGATAATAAATTATGAAATGTTTTTTGCCGATCCAACCATATCTCAATGGAATATGCCATCCCCTTATGCTATTGAAATAACTGAGAGTGACTGGGGAATAATTAAAGAGATAAGACTGACTCGTATTTTACAATCTATTTATTTAAAATTCCCAATCGATCTTAAAATTAATATTAAAAATTTCTGTGATAATTGTCTGAAAACTAATGATGTATTAGAAAACCCTAGCGAAAAGCAAAAAATTAAGAACCGTGTTGCAGTTGTTATAAACTTTATCGAAAGTTGTACCGCAAGCACACTCCCTAAAAAAGTTGATAAACATCAATTAATAGCAAAAGCTCAACTGATTCTTGATGTATTAAATAATGGTGGCAAAAACTGTCCTGACGGTTCTTTGGCAGCTTTAACGGTTGCTGAAAACTTAATCAAGATGATTTCTAATCCAGAATATGCAATGAATGTAATCGTGCATAGGTTTAAACATATGCTGATTCAAGAAATTGATAAATCAAAGGAGGGTGCGGAGACTTACCTTTACTACCTTCTGAAATTTAATACAATTTTGCAATTGGATATCCCATTTCGTACAATGTCAAATGAGAGGGTTGCAAAAAAAGAACCATTAGGACAACTGCTGCAAAAATTAATCACGGCTTGCACACCAGAAAATTTAATTAACTTTGCAGCTCATTCTATTGAATTTAGATTGATGTTTCCAATCGATGATATTGAAATTCAAAATAAGATCCAAAAATTAAAACAATTAATCGATGATGTTTATGATCTAGAAACAAATACAATTGCCCAAATCCAAAATGCAGGTATTAAATTAGAAGAATCCGAAATTAACCAAATTCGTAATAATCCTAAGGATGTTGATCCTAGATCTTTAGTAGGCAAACTAAATTATAAACAAGCCTATTTGGAAAATGAATTTTATGTAAAAAAAGCACAAACTTTATTTTTTAAGGCAGGTTTTTTTATAGAGGCGTCTAGATCTCCACTAAAATTTTAAGTACAACTTTACTGAATAGATAAAGCTACACTATTTTACGAGATCAATTTTCTGCCGAAGCCAGAAAAAGTTGACAGGATTCTTTAGAATATCTAGTATGTATAACGGATGCGTACTAATAATAACGAAGACAAAAAAATTATAAAGAGGGAAAATGATGAAAAATATAACGAAGAAACTCAAAAAACCAGTCGATAAAATTATGACTCGATTCTATGAAGGGAGACCAATGAATGTTTGCTCATTAGCCTTAACATTCGCTATTGCTATTTTTGCTGGACAGTCCTATTTGCTCGCAAATGTTAGTGATACAATGAAGGAAAATAAGTCTTATTGTGTTCCTGTTAATGAATTATTTCAGTGGGTAAGCAATCTTGAGGGAATAGATCAAAAAAACAAAGAACTTTTGACAAAGCGCCTAAATAGGTATCTTCAGGATATCCAAGAATTTGAAGCTTATAAGGACCTTGGTTCTGAGGACTATCGTACATTAGTCGCAAAGATTGCTCCAGTTATGTATGAAGGGTGCAATAAGGATCTCGAAAAAGTAGAGGGAAACGCCTATATGAAAGCGTTTCTTAAATTCTACCATCCTAGTAGCGAAAAATATCAAAGTCTAAGAATAGAACAGCAAAAGTTTATTGACATGTTGTATAAATGTTTTGCTTTATAGAATGAATTCTTTAATAGTGCTATTGGGAGTAGTGGGTCTTCTACCGAGTATTGTCTGCGGAGGGTTGGCCTTGAACGCGACCGAGAAACTCATGAGTACTTATAAGGATGCTCGTAAATATAATGAAGTTTGTTGGCTAACGGCTCACAATGCCTTTTCAAGCAAAGCTGATGGGTGGATGTACTATCAGCAAACTTTAGGATTTGAAGAACAATATGCGTATGGCGTTCGCAGCTTTCAGATAGATCTGCATTGGTATAAGCCGATAGGGGGAGGAAATCCCTATATCGCTTTATGCCATGAAATAGCACCTGGCTATGAAATGCTACCTGGCTATGATTGCAGTGCTACATTATTTCAGCTCGCACTAGGTTCTCCGAAGCCTGCGAAAGAGTTTTTTGAACAAGTTGCCAGATGGCTTTCTGCAGATTCCGAAGCAATCGTTACCTTGCATTTAGAAAATTATGTAAAGGGCCCTGAAGGAAAAAAAGCTTTGAATAAATTGCTTAAAGAGACGGGTTTAAAACAATATTTATTAAAACCTACTTTCCTCTTTGAGCAAGGGGATTGGAGAACATTAGGACAAATGCGTCGCGAGGGAACTCGACTAGTTATTTTTAGTGATAATCCCGAAGACGGCATGATTAATGTTCGTGCATACAGAGAAACCAAGTATAGCCTAGCTGCGTTTCCGAATTGTGAAATGAGAGGCGAGGGTCGCGACAAGATGAAGATCAAACCATTACTACTACTAAACCATTTTTACAGTCGATCAGTTATGATAGGCAGTTACAATGATATCAATAGTTACAACGCAATCGCGAAGCGCGTAAATATATGTCATAAAGAACAAGGCCGATTGCCCAATTTTATTGCCGTCGACTTTATAGAACTTGGAGCAGACGGGGGTGCCCGAGAAGTAGCCGGAAGACTCAACCTTGAATCTGCATCAATGTTTGCCTATTTTTCAGGAAATGATGTGCTTGATGCGACCACACCCGCCCAGAGTATATTATTTCACGATGATCTGTAACTATGATCACTTTTATGATGCAAAAATCTGGCGATTTTTTGAAAAAATTTCTGTTAACACAAACAACAAAAATATTCTAAAAATTATCAGGCAATCTTCTTTCTCGAATTTCTTCTACAAGCTTTTTGACAAAATCTTCTATTTTACAATTGCCCTCATTGGCTTTATTAGTGCGCGAGCGAACTGAAACCTCTCGGGATTCTTGTTCCTTAGGGCCAAGAACCAATACATAAGGAATTTTTTCTATTTCGGTCCTACGAATTTTCGCTCCCAGTTTATCGCTATGAGCATCGATGCTTACACGAACTTTCTGTGCAAAGAGCGCTTGTTCTACTTCTTTAGCATAAGGGATTAAATCGTCATTGAGTGGAAGAATGCGAATTTGTTCCGGAGCTAGCCATGTAGGAAAGTTGCCACCAAAATGTTCAATGAGAACACCCGTGAAGCGTTCCAAAGAGCCAAAAGGCGCGCGGTGAACCATTACTGGACGGTGTTCTTTATTGTCCGGACCAGTGTAGACAAGATCGAAGCGCTCGGGTAAGTTGTAATCTACTTGCACTGTCCCAAGCTGCCATTCACGACCGATAACGTCTCTTACTACAAAGTCAATTTTTGGTCCATAAAATGCTGCTTCTCCAGATTCTTCTTTGAAAGGAACGCCAAGTTCATGAGCAGCTTCACGAAGTGCAGCTTCGGCTTTATTCCAAGATTCAGGGTTACCAATGTATTTACTCGAATCAGGGTCTCGCAAACCCACACGTACCCGATAATCTTTCATCCCCAGAATTTGCAAAATAGTTTTTACTAAATGCAAACATCCACGAATTTCATCTGCTACTTGATCTTCAGTGCAAAATAGATGCGCATCATCTTGAGTAAAGCCGCGTACACGAGTCATACCATTGAGCTCCCCCGACTGTTCCCAGCGGTAAACTGTACCAAATTCTGCCAATCTTATCGGCAAATCTCTATAAGAATGCGGCTGTGAAGCATAGATTTTCGCATGCATCGGGCAATTCATCGGCTTTAAGAGATATCCATCAAGATTTCCTGGATCGAGAGATTTTTCTAAGCAACATACATCCGCGCCCTCTTCCACTAATTTTTCAATTTCCTCCCGCATAACAATCGGCGGAAATTGAGATTCTTTATAATAGGGATAATGTCCAGATGTTTTATAAAGTCCTAATTTTCCGATATGCGGGGTAAACACCTCCAGGTAACCTTGTTTACGCAATTCTTCAGAAATAAATGACTGTAATTCTTTGCGCAAGATTGCACCTCGTGGAGTCCATAAAATGAGGCCTGGCCCTACAGATTCATCAATGACAAACAGTTTTAGTTCTTTACCAATTTTGCGATGATCCCTATTTTTGGCTTCTTCAAGCTGTTTTAGATAATTCTCCAATTCTTCTTTTGAAGGAAAGGCAGTTCCATAGATACGCTGCATTTGCTTATTTTTTTCATCCCCGCGATAGTAAGCTCCAGCGACGTTCAATAGTTTAAATGCCTTTATTTGTTTGGTATAATTTACATGGGTTCCAGCGCATAAATTAATAAATTCACCATTGGCATAGAAACTGATGGTTTCTCCTTCTGGAATATCGTCTAATCGTTCGAGAGTATAAGGTTGTTTCCTAAACTGGAGAATTGTACGGGCTTCTTCTCTAGTCACTTCAGTGCGAATAAACTTTTGGTTTTCCTGAATAATTTTTTTCATTTCAACCTCCAATTTGTCCAAATCTTCAGTTGTTAAATGATGAGGCAAATCAAAGTCGTGATAAAAACCAGTTTCGGTAGGTGGGCCAATATCAAGTTTTGCTTCTGGAAAGAGCCTCAATACAGCTGCTGCCAGAACGTGTGCCGTTGAATGACGCATTTCTTCTAATGGCGTCATTTGTTTCCTCTCTCTTACTTTATTATCAGACATATTAATTTCAATTTTACCTCTAAGGAGGTTGATATTATTTTTTTAAAGCTTCTAATTCAAAGCTTTCCTTGTGATCTAGGACTTTCCATCCTTTATTTTCGATTTCCACTCGCAGACGATCGGCATTGGCAAAGTCTCTAGAATTTTTTGCTTCCCATCGTTGTTTTGCAAGTTCGTAGATTTCTTTGGGTGCCTCTTGCTTTGCAGTTGTAAATAACTTTAGCCCAAGAGCATACATGATTTTTCCAAAAGCTTTAAGTTCTTTTTTAGCTTCTAGAGCTGAAATTTCTTTTTGTTCTAAGCTTCTAATCGCTTTAAAGATTTCACCCAGTGAGGCTGGTACATTTAAATCGTCACAGAGCTCTTTCCAAGCAGATGCAAAACTTTCCCAATTTGTAAAGTGGATATCCTTTGTAAGTGTGGCGTAATCGTCTTCGTCAAGATGGGCTTTTTCAAGTAAATACTTTGCAAATTTTTCCAATTTGCCGAGCGCACTTGTCGCCGCAGCTAATCCATCCATTGTAAAATTAAGAGGATGTCTATAATGCCCTGAAATCAAGAGGTATCTTGCAACCATGGGAGAATGACCTTTTGCTTTAATGTCATCCAAGGTATAAAGATTCCCAAGACTCTTACTCATTTTAGCGCCTTCAACTTGAAGATGTGCAGAGTGGAACCAATGCATAGCAAAAGGTTTTCCATTGGCGCCTTCGGATTGTGCAATTTCATTTTCGTGATGCGGAAAACATAAATCAATTCCTCCGGCATGAAGATCGAAAGTATCGCCAAGGTATTTTTTACTCATAGCACTACATTCTATATGCCATCCCGGACGTCCTTTGCCCCAAGGACTATCCCAAGCATTAGGACCGTCTTCGTCTTTGTGAGCTTTCCAAAGAGAAAAATCACTGATGTTTTCGCGGTCATATTCATCGGCTAAATTGACATTTCCAGCGCTGTTTTCAGACTGTGTTTGCAAATGAGACTGATCCAAATGCGATAATTTTCCATAATACTTGAAGCTGCTGACTTTATAATAGACGGATCCATCTTTTGCAACGTAAGCATGCCCTTTATCAATTAAGGTTTTGATCATCTCAATTTGTTCAGCTATGTGTCCTGTTGCCGTAGGCTCTGCATCAGGTTCTATCATATTCAAAGCGGTACAATCTTCATGGAACTTCCCGGTCCATTTTTTTGTAAAGTCCATTAGACTCATTTTTTGCGCAACAGAACCACGAATTGTCTTATCATCAACGTCGGTTAAATTTCTGACATAATACGGACATTGCCCATCAAGTTCTAAAACCCTACGCAACACATCTTGCACTAGAAAAGTTCTAAAGTTACCAATATGAGCAGGACCATAAACAGTTGGTCCACAGCAATAAAAACGATAATGCTTACCATCGATAGGCTTTAATTCTTTTGTCGTTCTAGTGAGTGTATCGTAAAGTTTAATAGTCATAACAACCATATATATATCCTACCTCCTCCGCGGACAAGAAAAAAAGCGAAAGATAAACGTCTTTTGAGCTTAAGACTATTGCATAATTTTGACGCAACCATCGAGCAAAAGATGGAAAGAAAATACTTGAAAAATCGAGAAAAGCCATGTACAAAAATACACGGACATGTTTTAAAAGGAAATTGAAGTATATGAAATTACCAGTTGGAATAGATGATTTTAAAGAACTGATCGATGGCAATTATCTACTTGCTGATAAAAGCCTATTTATAAAAGATGTCATAAAAGATAGTGCAAAAGTTATTCTACTTACCCGTCCAAGACGCTTTGGTAAGACATTGAATTTATCGATGCTTTATTATTTTTTGAGACAAAATCATGATGGAGGGGAAAACCTATTTAAGGATTTAAATATTTCAAAGGATGTCGAATTTTGTTCCAAACATCAGCAGCAGTATCCTGTTATATTCATTACATTTAAAGATATCAAGCAACCTACTTATGATAAATCCTATGCTCGTATTGAAGAATTAATAAGAAAGCTATACGCCGAACATCGCTATTTGCTCGAAGGAGATGTGTTGGCGCAAGACGAAAAAAACTTCTTTATGGATTTGCTTAATAAAAAGGCACAGGAATCAGATATAGAAGCTGCAATTGAAAATTTATCCGCATATATCCACAGAAAATTTGATAAACCACCTATTATTTTAATAGATGAATATGATACGCCAATACAAGAGGCCTATGTAAAAGATTACTATCAGGATATGATAGATTTAATGCGCAGTATCTTCGGTCGAGCACTTAAGGGCAATCTAAGTTTAAAAAAAGCTGTTATAACAGGCATTACGCGTATCTCACAAGAAAGTTTATTTTCTGGAGTGAACAATCTGGAAGTGTATTCTCTCTTACGAGAAGACTATGGACAGTATTTTGGTTTTACCGAATCAGAGGTAAGTCAACTATTAACTCAAACTGAGGCAAACGTAACACTGGCTTCGATCAAAGAATGGTATAATGGGTATCAAGTAGGGAAGCACGTGCTATACAATCCGTGGTCAATAATAAGTTGTTTAAAAAATCATGGGAAATTACAACCCTATTGGATTAATACTGCAAGCAACGAGCCGATAGCAAAGTTATTAAAGAATACCAAAGCCTCAACTAAACGTCAATTTGAAGAATTATTACAAGGTAAGACTATTGAACGACCCATATCCGAGAATCTTGTATTTGCTGATATTGAAAATAGAGAAGCAGCTTTGTGGAGTCTATTGTTATATGCAGGATATCTTAAAGTTATATCGAGTGAGTTACACGGTTTCGAGTTAATAGCCGAACTCGCAATCCCTAATAAAGAGGTAGGTTTTGTTTATGATAGAATCATAGCGGGTTGGTTTGATTTTGTAATTAGCAGAGATTCTTATATGAGTTTTGTACGAAGTTTAATCAAAGTAGATGTGCATGCATTTAAACGATATTTATCAGACTATATTATGCAAAGAGGCAGCTACTTTGATTTTAATACCAATACAGCGGAACAAGTATTTCATGTGTTTATTTTAGGTTTAGTAGTAGGCCTAAGAGATTATTATTATATTCGATCCAATCAAGAATCTGGCCTAGGCCGGTTTGACGTCATATTTATCCCTAAAAAGAACCAAAAACGCGGAATATTATTGGAACTTAAAACATGCGCCACCGCTGACTTATTATCAGACAAAGCACAAGAAGCATTAGATCAGATTAAAGATAAAAAATACATATCCACTTTTAAACAAAATAATGTTGAGACTGTATCCGCAATAGGTTTAGCTTTTTGCGGAAAACAATTGGAATTAATTCATGAAAAAATTAACATTACATAAAATATATATAATTCGAGTTTCCTCAAATTTTAAATATTTAAATCATTTAAAATTATAGAACCCGAATATTCTATCAATACTCGGGTTCCTTCTAGCTAGCTATGAGTCTGCAGTCAGTTTTATGTTTGTTTTCGTACCCTGAAATCTACTAGGTAAATAAGCGTTCTTTTCTGTTCAATATCTTTTTCAGTATCTGTTGTAATATCGATCTCTATTATAAAATTTGTTTTACCCCCATCCGGTGAATTTTCTTCCAAATACTTTGCTCCGGGTTTAAGGTCAAATGTACCCACTTTCGTCTCTTTCACCTTATGTGGAGGTTGTCCAGGCAGAACAACTGGAGCTTCTATTGGGAAATCCCCTCTATAAACTACTAATTTACTTTTGTTTGTCGTTGTCCCTAAATCCGTTCCCGAAAATAACCCAGTTCTCGGTTCCAATACTATTCGATAAGTATAAGTTCCAGTCTCACTCGTAAGCGTGTAATCATCCCTTTCTTGCACAATAACCTTACTGTTAATTTTGACCCCACTACAACTTACTAATGTGATTGCTAGTAAAAATGTTAGAAAAACTGGAAATACCTTTTGATTAATCATAACTGTTTAAATTCAAAAATATTATTGTAAGAATATATAACCCTATAACTAGATAAACTATAGCTTCGAAATCCGAGTTTTTCAAATCTAGTCCAATTATTATTGTTGACCTCGGGCAATTAAATGGTAGGCTTGCTATGAACCTTAACCTGAGGTTATGAACAAAAGTTTATATGTTACAAGCAGGAATCGTCGGTCTTCCCAATGTTGGGAAAAGTACTTTATTTAATGCTCTTACGCGAACACGTAAAGCCGAAGCAGCCAATTACCCATTCTGCACGATAGAACCTAACGTTGGCATCGTCGAAGTGCCCGATGAACGCATGTACATTTTACAAAAAATTGTAGGCACAAAAGTCGTTATTCCAGCAGTTATCGAGTTTCTCGATATTGCAGGTCTTGTTGCTGGTGCAAGCAAAGGTGAAGGTTTGGGCAACAAGTTTCTTGCCAATATACGCGAAGTCGCTGCCATCGTTCACGTCGTCCGTTGTTTTGAAGATAGTGATGTCGTTCACAATATGGGCAATGTTGATCCCATTCGCGATATCGAAGTCATTACCACAGAACTCATTTTGGCAGACCTCGAATCCGTGGAAGGACAAATAGAACGAAATCGTAAGAAAGCCAAAGCCCAAGACAAAGAAGCTATGGCAAATGTAGCTCTCTTAGAAAAATTGCTCCCGCACCTCAATGAGAATAAACCATTGAGTACCTTAGAACTCTCCGATGATGAACTCGTTCGTTTAAAAACATTTAATTTACTTTCCCATAAACCCGTTATCTATGCATGCAATGTTGCCGAAGAAGAGTTGGCAAAGGCAGAAAGCAACCCCTACGTCGTACAAGTAAGAAAATATGCAAAAGAACAACACGGTGCCGATAGCTGCATCATTTCGGCAAAATTAGAAGCTGATCTTTCTGAGCTCTCGCCTGAAGAGTCTAATGAATTCCTTAAAGACTACGGCGTCACTGATAGTGGTGTTTCCCAGTTGATTCGTGCTACTTACAATTTACTTGGGCTTGCTAGCTATTTTACCGCTGGTGAAAAAGAAGTCAGAGCATGGACCTTCCGTAAAGGCATGAAAGCGCCTCAATGTGCTGGCGTCATTCATGGGGATTTTGAAAAAGGGTTCATTAAAGCAGAGATTGTTTCTTATGACGACCTTATCCATGCAGGCAGTTACCAAAAAGCTAGAGAACAGGGCAAATACAGACTTGAGGGCAAAGAATATATCTTCCAAGATGGCGACGTCGCCCTCTTTCGCTTCAATTAATTATTCTTTCAATCGCAGTTTTTATTTTAGTAGCTTGATATTTTTAATAAAGGCACTAAGAATATTAAAAAACCCTTAAAAATATGGAAGACCTGAAACTTCGGAAAAAACCTCTCATTATCCTAAGTTCGTTAATCATCATCACGATATTGATAATAATTTATTTTTGCTCCGGCCCCAATAAACAAGGCGGAAGTAATATAGCAATTTCTTTAGAAGGGATCTCTTCTCCCGTAGACGTCTATTCCTATGAAGAAGAACGTTACATCTTTAAAGATTTAGGCGAAGGACTCAATGCTGAAAATATTTTAGTCTTAGATCACGGAAAAATTGGAAAAGTAGGTGAAATTCTCCGTTTCGAAAGCACCGATTGGGATAGAACCATTACCATTACCTTTCAAAATAAAAACCAACAATTAGTCCGCAATATTATCCTAAATAGTACTGGAAAGACCATGCGACTGTATATTCATATCAGTTGGCAAAGGAAAATTCAAACCGCCAGTGGCTGGAATATAGCCATCCATCGTAGCGAGTAAACTAGAGCCCCGCAGGATAGGTCTGCGGCAATTCACCTTTTTCCCATTCTGAATTGACTTCAAGAGGAGTAATAGCTTTCGTTCTATCCAAATAAACAATCGCATCAAATTGCTTAGTAATATCTACAGGATAGTAATGGCTCGTACGTTCCGTTTCTGGGCGATAGATAACCCCTATAAATCGTTCCAACCTCGGTTTCGATAACATTTTTCTAGCTTGTGACTCCTTTTCGAAACTCAATACAAAATTTTTGTGCCTAACTTCGTGAAAAAGTCCCTCATAACTTTCCGATAGTGCAGGCCTTACATTTTTCCGCTGCGCATAAGGTCCCCAATCAGAAGCTGCTGTCACCGTCCCATCATAGCCTAAAAAACCTAAAAGAAAGGTTTCTGGCCCAAATACTTCCCGAGCTAATTGTCCAATATTTAATTCATTCCTTTTCTGTCCAGCCTCTGTACTGCGTGCATCCCCTACATGAGAATTATGCGCCCAAACAACTATTTTAGAGTCCTCTTTCAATCTATCGCTCAAATGCCTTTCCAAATAACACAACGTCTCTGCCATATGTGTGTCTCTAGTATTCCATGACAACTCATCACCCTCATACATCGCCCGATAATAAGCTTCTGCATTTTTCACTAGCCGTGCATTTTGCTCAGCATAAAAGTACTCGCCTTCGCCCGCATCCTTCTTGACGTATTCAAATGCCTTTTCCTGCAATGCCCACAATTCCTCTCTCGCTTCATTTTCGCAAGAAGCTTTCAATTTGTGCGACGCCAAATACCCATATCTTTCTGGATTTTTAGCTTTTAAGTCAAAACAACTGTATCTTTCTTTTGCAAGTTCAGCACTTTCTGGATCAACTTTTTCAAGATATTGCAAAACCGCATCAATCGATGCATGCAGACTATATAAATCCAGTCCATAAAAACCAACCCGTAAACCCCCTTTAGTAATATTTTCATTAAACTTACTAAGCCAATTAATAAAAGACACAAGCTCCGTATTCCGCCACATCCACACTGGAAATTTCTTAAATCCGGCCAAAGCATGATTTGCACAGCCCACGCCTCCTCGCCCATTAAGATACTGATTAACGTTATAAGCATCTGGCCAATCACCCTCGATGGCTACTGCATTAAACCCTTTTTCTTTGATTAGCTTTTGCGTAATTTTCGCCCGTAATTCATAAAACTCATGCGTCCCATGCGAGGCATCTCCGATAAGGACAATTCGTTTATCCCCAATTAGCTTTATAATATATTCAAGCTTAGGATCTTCGTAATTCAAAGGCACAACTTCCTTCTCAATCGCTTCAATAATCGTCTGCTCATTCATAACCTCTTGCTAACCTCACTCAAAAGTCACTTTGGCAAATTTGCAATCAAAATATCCTCTGGACAAAATCGATTTAGGATTATCGACAGAAAATTACTATTCAGACAATTTCCAATCAATGAGTTCCAATTGAGGCGTTTTTCGGCCATTCCAGTGATTGTAAGAAAATTTGATCGCCAGTGTGAGCGGCGTATTATGAGGTGGAAGCTTATTCGCCATATTCCAGGCAATGCCATTTAAAGGTAGACCAGTAGGTTTTTTAATCTGGAAACGAAAATGTTCATTTGCAAAAATGGAAGGCGCATGCGGAAGGATGGCACGGAGGACGCCGAAAATTGGCTCGGGATTATTCATACCGAAAGGATGAAGAAGTTCTAATTCTTCCAAAAGTCCTTCTGTAAGGTCTTCAGGACAAATATATTCTGAGATCTCAAGAGGCGGTTCACAGTAATTTAACAGAGTGGTTTGAGAAGAAAGCGCATGATTGAATTGGACTGCAAATTCCTTTACTTTATCAGCGCTTAGTGTGATGCCAGCAGCCATGGGATGGCCTCCCCAGCTTTCAAGAAGGTCTGAGCATTCGGATAATGCAGTAATAAGATTAATACCCGGTATCGAGCGCCCTGAACCTTTTGCCGAATTGCCTTCCTGCGTGAGAATGAATGTCGGCCGATTATGGATCCTGGAAAGTTTGCCTGCAACGATCCCCACAACTCCAGAATGCCAGCCTGGAAAAAATGAAATAATCGCTTTTTGTTGGTCAAGTCCTTCAGACTTAACGAGTTCCAGAGCATGGTTAGTGACGGCACGTTCTATTTCCTGACGTTCTTGATTCATGGCATTCAATTGCTGGGCGGCAATCGAGCATTTTTGAAAATCATCGGCAAGCAGCATATTGACAGGAAGCGAAGCATCCGAAAGACGTCCACAGGCGTTGATCCGCGGTCCTAGGCGGAAAGAAACGTCGGAAGGTCTAAGAGGTTGCGATTGGCTAAGACCAGAAACTTTATTCAATGCTTGAATACCCGGACGATTGGAGTTTTGAATCCTGAGCAGTCCAAAGGAAGTCAGAATGCGATTTTCTTCAAGGAGCGGGACGAGATCCGCAATTGTGCCGAGGGCAACTAAGTCAAGAATATCTTTGAGGTCAATGGCATTGGCTTTGGGGTGAGAATTGTCTTTAAGGTTTTTGATGAGGGCGTGGGTGAACTTGAAAACGAGACCTACGGTGCACAGATTAGCCCACGGTGCCTCTGGAGGGTCGTAGACATGAGGATTAATGAGTATGGTGTCATTTGGAACGGGTTCATTGGATTGATGATGGTCAATAATAATGACGTCAATGCCTTTATTTTTTAGAAATGCTACTTCACTATTCGAATTGGTACCACAATCTAAGGCAAAAAGAAGAGAGGGAAATGAATCCGAAAGGGCACGTTCGAGAACAGCTTGCGTCATACCATAACCTTCTTCAAGACGCAAAGGAGTAACGAAGTGAGGATTCAGGCCAAAAGTTTTGAGAACAAGGGTCAGCAAAGTGGTTGAAGTAATGCCATCGACATCATAGTCGCCCAGGATAGTAACAGCTTCTTGTTTCTTTATAGCTGTAAGGGTGCGTTTGACAGCACGATCCATATTGGTCAGTTCATAAGGGTCTTGAAGATGAGCGAGGCGAGGATATAGGAAGCGTTGAGCTTTATTGGGATTGGAGATTCCAATGCGTAATAAGAGTGACGCTAAAGTTTTGCTTATATTCAAGCTTTCGCTAAGCGTCTGGACGTCCTGATCGGTCAACTGTTTATGATTCCAATGCATGAGCTAAGTATGTTTTTTTTCTTTAATGTTTTTCAATGTGTGATTATTGTGACTGAAATATCGAATAATGGCAAGGTCAAAATTTTTTAATGAATTAAATTTAGGCTATTTTGATAATTTAATATGTTTTTGAATAAAATTTAATTATTAAATAGCGCTTCCGGTATTAATTTGTTGACAATTTATTTTCATCTTCTAGGATATTTTAAATAATAACAGAATTGTAATAATAAAAATAAAAAGAATAAATTGAAACATAGAATATCAATATGAATACTAAAAGTATAAAAAATCTAGAAAATAAGCCAGTTTTAACACTTGATGATAGGGTAAAGGAGGCCTTACATTCCAAAAACATTGAAAAAGGGACAAAAAACCAAGAATTGAAAAGCCTGAGCGAAATGACAAAAAAAGAAGTCATTGAAGTATTAGAAAAAACTTTGAATAAAAGAGATCTGGAATGCCAAGAGTTCCATAAGCAAATAGAAAATATTAATACATACCTCCAATCGGTAGAATATGAGCCGCATACTGAAATTGATCAGAAAATTCAATTTGTAGAAAACATACGTTTACAAAGAGAACTAAACGTTCTTCAATCGATGTATAATTGGCTTTGTGATTTTATAGGTAAAAAAGAAAAGTCTGCTTCAGAATCTGATATTTTGCAAAAATTTCAAACAATGCAAAATACAAATGCAGAATTAATGAGATCCTTAGAGGAAAAAAAGAGAGAGTGTAGCGATAAAGATAAGAGATGTGAGGATTTAACTCTGCACTTATCGAGTATTAGTGCGTATCTTGAGTCGACAGAAGAACCCAAGAGTCGTAACCAGGCAACGGCTCATTCAAGTCAGGAATACGAACTGCTTGAAAGAAGAGTAGTAGAACTTAATTACGAGAATATAGAGCTTAGTCAGAAACTTAAGAACCTTGCGCAAAATAGAACCCATGGGCATAGCACATTAAGTAGGTTTGATGAGGATTTAAAAACGGTGAGATCGGAAAGGCAAGAAGCATTTAGAATCGGCGCCTCAGAAAGAATGATGACAAAAGTTAAGCATTTAGACTATCAACTTGAAGCGAGCAACACCGCTAATTTTAGATTGAAAGTAGGCATTTTCCTATTAAGTGCAGGTTTGATGAGTTATGTGGGTTATATGAATTCTGTAGTTTTTAGAGAAACTGTAAAATCGATAGATCTTACTGCTATGCAAGAACTTGCAAAAGTACATTTTACAAGTTCCATTAATTTCTTGAACCATACTTATAGTAATTTCGCTCATACTCTTAGAAATATAAATTATGGCAGTCATTTGCCTGATATATTCAGGGGTATAAAACCTTTAATAATAGGATTTATTGCTCTAAAATATTGCATGAATTTACCAACTTATATTAAATGGATCATGAATATATCAAACTCAAGGATTGGTATGTTAGCTTTATCCATAATGGTTGCTAGTTTTATAATCCGTTACTCAAATTAAATAGATATCTGATTTGGCCGATAAAATACTTAGTTTCGAAAGAAGTCTATTTTCGAGGAAGATGTGTTTTGTCGGAAAAAATTAGCTACGGCATGTAATCAAGTTGAAGCTTGATCATTTTCATTCTCGAAATAGGAACAGAATCTATTTTTCCGAGCATGATAAATTTCTTATTGACTTTGTGATCATTAATTATCATTCGTTGCTGATGATGATAATATCATTGAAAATTAATAATTAAAAAAAGGAAAACTATTATGATAAAAAATAAAATGCCAGAACTAACGGTAAAAAAAGATGACTGTCTAGATGGGGGAGGTAATGTTATTGCTCAGAAAAAACATATAGAAGCTTTTTTCACATTTAGTGAAGCTACGAAAAATTTTTGCGTAGAATGCGAGAAGACAGTAAGTGATTCAGAAGCTCGCGTAAAATTTGCGGAAGATTCTAAATTAAAATCTGAAAATTTATCATTGCATCTATATGAGGAAATTAATAATTTTAAACTAGAAATCCAAAAACTTAAATTTGAAATTGCTTCAAAGGAAACGGAATCAAACCATTATAAAGAAAGATCTGAGAAGGTTAAAGATGTACTGAAGCTTCAAGGTGAACTTACCGACGCTCATTTTCAACTCTTGGAGTTTAAACAGAAAGTTTCCCAACTGGAAGAACTGAAAAAGAAGCTATTGGATTTTGATATCATTAAACAACAATTGGCTGAAGTAGAAGGAAAAGCGAAGGAAGTTGATGCGGCAAGAAAAAATCAAATTAGCTTCAATGGTATTAAAAATGACCTAGAACAAGCAAAGGAACAAATTAAGGAACTTACTGAGCAATTAAAGAAGGCTATTGAGAATGCAGGGATAAAATATAGTAACCTTCAGTTTCAATATGATCAATCAGATGAGATGAATGCCGGTAAATTGGCTAAGCTTAATGCTGATATTGCTTCACAAAAAGCAAAAATTGAGGAACTTTCAAGTCAGTTGGACCAAAAAACCTTGCAGTTCAAAGAACTAAGTACGCGAAATTGTGCCTTTGCTCTTGAAAAAGCAATGTGGGCACCGACAGCTTTATTAAGTGGATTTGGACTTGGGTATACTACATTGGATAATTTTGAAGCAGTTTTACAAACCCTACATCTATTAGATAATTCTAAACTAATATATATAGCAACTGCAGCTGCTGCTGTTACAGGTTATATAATCATTCCTTATTTGGCAGTACCAGCGATTTGTTTAGCAATTGACATTTTTCAAGGAATTAATGATGCATTAAAAGCACTATTCGGGAAATGTAGTCAGGCTGCAGGTCAGTTTGTGTTTTCATCTAAATTCGTAGCTTTATTACTTATAGGAGTTGTTGGGTTAGCTTATCAATATCAAGCGCTTTTAATAGCATTGCTTAATGCACAATTTAACAATCCACAAAATAATCCAACCGAGATAACCACGACAGTGCCTCTAGCTTCAAATAACGCACCAGCTCCAGCTCTCAGCCCTACGCAAGAGGCAACACAAGCATAAACTTATACTTTACTATCATAGATGATGAAACAGCTCAATAAGTGGATTCGCTCTTAACTGTACTAAATCCCTTATCGAGCAACTTCTCAGTCTAAATTAGTAGGACTTTTGTTGGCAAAGGGCTTTTGATTTTCAAAAGCTCTTTGCATTTACGTTGACATCATAAAGGCAAGCGGCCTTTGTTCATTTTAGAATGAGATTTGGTATTATATCAATTTAGGAATTAAATTGTTTTCGCCGGGAATTTTGCTATTTATCCCTTCAGCCTTTAAAAAAAAAGTAAACCTAAGCCCTTTTAAATTGAAAGTTGGCATTTTATTTTAGAAAAGCTAGAAGGAATTTACATATCTTACTGATACACAAATAATTACATTCTTACTGCGCCTTAGCCTATCAAAAATTTTTGCATATAGCAAATTATGAAAATATTTTATTAGAATTTTAATAAACATTTGATTTAATCAAATAATAAATAATTATAATAAATTTATTGACTTTTTAATTTATTTCTCTATAATCACACTTAAACAATTAAATTATAATTAAAAAAGGAAAAAATATGAATATAGGAAATAAAGTAACAATAGATCAATTCGTTGATAATACTGGTAAAATTATTGCTGACGCGCAAGCTATAAAAAACTTATTTGCCAATCTAGACGGATTATCCCGTGAGTTGGCAACAGCAAAGGCTGCAACGGATCGTGTAAAAGCAGAGATTATTGCAGAAAAAGCGGTAAATACCCAACTGACAAAAGACAAAGTTCGATTAGTGACAAAGACGCAGGCCAAAGTAGCAGTTTTGAACGCGAGACTTGCTAAAGCTGAAGCAAATAATTATACTGGTTTTTCAAGAACTGTAAGTAGTGTTGTGAGTTTGGCAGGAGGTATTGGGGCAGCATATTTGGCTTATAATAACCCCGCAATGTTTATAGAAGTTCTCCAAAATCTTAAAAATGAGATAGCTCAATTTGTCCTACCTTATGCTCAAGAGATAGCAGGTTTTGGAGCTGGTATAGTAGGTTATGGGATTTCTTCTTATTTGGGAGCGCCGGTGCTTTTTGTTGCCCTGAAGCTTATCCAAGTAATTGATAGTATGATCAAAGCATTATTCTTTCGATTATCTGTGGCCATTATAAAAGATATTATGCAAGATATTACTGATTTAGTAAGATTTATATATAAATATAGTAACACAATTTGTTTGTTAACAACACTTGGAGTATTAACATATTATAATCCAGAAACTGCAATGTTGGTAGTACAGAAAACACTCGAAATCTTCTCTACTGTGATAGGTACTGTAACAACCACAACCACTGAATACAGCATTTCAATGGCAAGTTATATAATGGACGTTATTACAGATATAGCTACTACATATGGCGCTCCAGCTGCAAGACATGTAGTGGGTTTGTTGGTGGCGCCTTATCTTCCAGCACTAAATACACTATAAGATTCTGTTATTGATCTCTTGACCCAAAGTTGAGAGATGGATTTGTAAAGAGCTTTTGATTTTCGAAAGCTCTTTGCATTTATATACATTATGAAAGAAGTTAATAGAATCATTAAGTGAAATAAATTAAATAATTATTATTTAATTTTTGAGACTTACATTTTTATAAAATTGCCTAGTTTAAAAATAATAACGCTTGATTGTAATTGTTTTATATTAACATATTATGCTTAATTTTAATTTTAACATAATACTGTTGACATACTTTTATTATTTTAGCAACATTAGTTATTCTCAAAATATTAACATAATAAATTACTAAAAGTATGAATGAAATAATTACATTAATGAATGATGGTTTTAGATTAGGAAATATTAATAATTTGATGGGAGGGGAAAATAGTGAGTATGCTATTTTTGCGCGGAAAGTTCGGGTGGGATTAGCAGGGGCGGCGGGGGTTGCAGCGGCTTATGTTGTTTATAACAATGCAGAAGCTGTTATAGAAAGAAGTAGTTTGCTAAGTCGATATGCGGTTGAATCTCATCAGCAATATACTTTGGGAATGATAAGTTTGGCATCAGGAATGGCGAGTTATGCGGTAACTTCATACATTGGGCCTATCGTGTGCTATGCAATGATGAAGTTGAACAAAATGGTAGGTTGTGTCATAGAATCTTCATTTAGGTTAATGTTTATGACACTTCCTTATTTGATTGCTAGAATTGGGATTTCTGCCGCGATGGAAATGATTAACAATATGATGGATGGGTGCCGTTTGATCATTGAATGGCGACGGGTATCAGCATTAATTACGGTTGCGGGAAGCGCTATGTATATTGATCCACAAACCGCTTGGGAATTATTTTCCAATCTTTACGAAGCCTTTGAAGCTACGGATAGAAATAGGAGTTTGATGCAAACTCTGTGTATTGCATCACTCCTTTTTATATGCCAGATCAGATTTGAAGATGTCAAAAGTGCTGTCCAAAATTTAATCTTTTTGATAGAATTCACCTGCAGACGTGAGTTCTATCGATTGGTCAGTGTATTAGTCGTAACCGGATTGTTTCTTTATCATATGCTGGATATGGATTTCAATTTATTGAGCGAACTCTATAGAGTGATTACAGAATAGACTTCTTGCATAACTCTTGTATTTTGCTTGTTGGTAAGGAAAAAAATTTTGAGAGGCCGGAGTGTACATAACTAACTATTACCCATAAGTTTGTCACTCCCAGGTACCCTCGAAAAGACCCTTTTAAATATTAATGAATGGTAAGATAAAGCCTAACAATAGTTTTTTAAAATAACTGATTCTGATTTTATAAAAGAAAATATTCAAGAATTCCCCCTTTTTTTTACGCAAATGACCTTAAAAAGAGAGGGTACCTGGGGAGTGACAAACTTGTGGGTAATAGTTAGGTACATAAGGTACATGAGGACATCTCACAATTTTTTGACGCAGCCAGCGAGCAAAAGACAGGGGGTTATGCAAGAAGTCTAATAAAAAAATAAGGCTGCCGGAGGGCTGATTCGGTTATTCCGCTTTAGAAGAACCGGCATCCCATTCATATTTGGGCTTAAATTCCTTGGATTCCACATGCTTACGATCGCCTTTATGCCACCAAAAGAAGACGGGCGCTGCGACAAATATGGAGGAGAAAGTTCCAACTATGATGCCGATCATGAAAACTAAGGAGAAATCGCGAATGATACTCGCACCGAAAATATAAAGCGCAAAGGCAGCCAAAAATGTCGTGGCACTTGTCAGGATAGTTCTTGAGAGCGTGCGGTTTATGGCGAGATTGATAATGTCCCTTAGTTTTAAAGTAGGATTGAGGGCGAGTTCTTCGCGAATACGGTCGAATACGACTATAGTATCGTTAATCGAATATCCTATGATCATAAGGATTGCAGCGACCATCGGTGCTGAAAACTGGCCCCCGATTAGGACAAAGATACCAATACTCATGAGAACATCATGCACAGTCGAAATAACAGCGCCGATGCCATAGCCCAGTTCGAATCTAAACCCTACATAGACTAATATGCCCAAAATAGCCACAGCTATGGCAAGAAGGGCATCGGTTTTAATAGATTTACTGACCGAACCTCCAATAGAAGTTACGCCAATAACGTCGAGTTTTGCTTGTGGGAAAGCTTCAGAAAGAGCTTTTACAACTGCGTCAGAACGGCCTTGTTCAGTTTGAATTTTCAGAATTTCTCTATTATCTTCTTTCGCAGCAAGCAGCGTTTGATAAGTCGGAACAACTTCACCTAAGTTATTGTCACTAGCAATCTTATAAATATCCTGAGAGGGTATTTTTTGTGCAAATGAGAGGGAAACCTCGTCACCGCCCACAAAGTCGATGCTATAAATATGTTTATAGTTAACAATAATTCCGATAATTCCAGCAAGGACTACAAGCCAGGAGGCAATAAAGGCAATTTTCCCGTATTTCATAAAATCAAATCGCGTTTCTTTGAATAAAGAAAAGGCAAACATTTTATGAATGATGTTATATTTTACTGCAAAATCTAAAAGTAAGCGGCTGACAATAATGGTGCAAAAAAGAGTTGCAACAATACCGATGGAGAGCGTGACACCAAAGCCTTTGATAGGACCTGTCCCAAGCCAAATAAGGATTACGGCAGTGAGTAACGTGGTTATATTAGCATCAAAGATAGTAGCAAAGGCCCTGTCGAAGCCAGCGCTCAGGGCATTGTGCAGATTTTTCCCCAGTTTGAGTTCTTCTCGAATGCGTTCAAAAATTAGAATATTGGAATCAACAGCCATACCGACAGTGAGAACTAGTGCCGCGATTCCAGGGAGTGTCAATGTGGATCTAATGCTAGCCATAACCCCAAGAATGATCAGGATATTAAATAAAACAGAAATAACTGCAATAATACCGGGGGCTTGGTAGTAGATAATCATGAAAAGAATGACTAAACCTGCACCCAGGATGGAGGCTTTGATGGACGCATTGCGAGCATCGTCAGCAAGTGTTGGGCCTACTTCATACATTTCTTCGAGCTTGAGCTCTACTTCTAGAGGATTATTGAGTACACTAGCAAGTTCTAGAGCTTCTCTTTGGGAAAATTGGCCAGAAATCCGAGCATGGCCATCCGTGATTGCGCTCATAACCCTTGGTGCGGAATTGAGTTTTCCGTCTAGGACAATAGCTAAATGACCATATTTAGCAGGGTCATTTCCCGGAAGCCCAGCATAAGGAGGAGATTCACTTTCATCGGCAATAGCTTTGGTGATTTCGCCAAAACGCTGAGCTCCCTTATCAGTCATATTCAGGACAATTTCATAACCCCCATATTGACCTTGAACGGCATAGGCGTTTTTGATCATATTGCCACCCATTTCAGGGATTCTTTTGATGTAAAGATGGGTTTCATGAATTTTCCCTGTCCTTGGGTCTTGATTCTCGACCGTCATAGGCATGTAACCAATAGGTTCTTTACCTTTGGAGACAGTATCAGGAGTGAGGGTGCGGTGAACTTTATGGAAAGTGAGTTTAGCGGGTTTTTTTAGACTGTTGAGGACATCCGGGTTTTCTTCAGTATTTAGGCCGGGGAGTTGCACTTCGATGGCGTCATTGCCGCGGGCACGGATGACGGGTTCGGCAACGCCAAGACTATTGACGCGTTGATCAATAATGTCGATGGCTTTAACGAGTTGTTGGCTTCTTTGAAAGGATTCTTTGTCAGAAAGTGCAGAGTCATCGACTTTAAGGGTGAAGGCAACGCCCCCTTTGAGGTCGAGGCCGAGTTTAATTTTCCCCTGAGAACTTTGAAGGAGGTGGCGAAGGAGGATTTCGTTACGTTGGTCTAGATTTTTGACATCTGATAAGTTAATCTTGGGAAAGAAGGTAGAATAGTCAATTTTCTCTTCTTTACCAATATCAGTAAGAGCAACAAATAGAGAGGGCGCCTGGTGCGCAGCCACACGGTCTTCAGCTTTTTTTAGGATGTCTTCAAATTCGAGGGGTTTGGCAGTTTTGCGAGTTTGTAGATAGGTGGCAAAGGGAGTATCCTTGATGGGGAAGATGCTAAAGAGAGTCCAAATAAGAACTATACAGGAAATGATGAATTTGCTAAGGAGATTACCAGACATAGAAAGAAGGGAAAAAGTTAGTTTAGAAATGAAAGGAACTTAATTTTTGGGTTTCTTTAGGGTTCAGATTTAATTTCGGTAGCTTCTTCAACTTTACCAGCAATGGCAGTTTTTAAAACTTCGATGCGCGTATTATCGGCAATTTTTATGACAAAGCGATCTTCTTTAACATTTGTTATAACACCGAAGATTCCACCATTCGTAACAATATTATCGCCAGTGGAAAGTTGTTGAAGCATTTGAGCATGTTGCTTTTGCTTTTTGCGTTGAGGCGCAATGAGAAGGAACCACATAGCACCAAAGAGTAGGACTAGCATGATAATATTCCAGCTTATGCCTGAAGTAGGTGCAGCCGCGGGTGCGGCATTATCGGCGAGGAAGGAGAATGCGGAAGCGAGTGATTTTTGCATAATAAATTATATTGTTTGTTAATTAACTGTGAAAGCTAGTCATCGAAAGGCAAGTTCCATTAAAAAGCAAGTCTAAAACCTCCGTCGGGTATAAGAAAAAGCGAAATATGGATGCAATTTCAAAATTCGGAACACTGAATCCTGTTGCCAAACGCAAATAAAAAGACTATAGTCTTAATCCATGGCAAAATGGCTTCTTATAGATGGTTTTAATTTGGCGTTTCGGAGTTTCTATGCAATTCCAAATCTTACTCGCGCCGATGGCTTCCCTACAAATGCACTTCACGGATGGGTCCGAACACTTTGGAGTTTGCAAGATAAAGAAAAACCGGATCATACAGTAGTTTTTTTTGATTTGGGAGGCTCCCATGCACGATTAGAGCTTCATCCAGAATACAAAGCTCATCGTACCGAAACTCCGCAAGCGCTCCGGGACCAGTTTCCTTGGATAAAAAAAATTACTTCAGCATTGGGGATCCCCGTTGTAGAAAAATACGGAGTAGAGGCAGATGATCTGATTGCTTCTGCGGCTATTAAATTACAAAATGAAGGCAATGTAGCTTACATTGTTAGCGCAGATAAGGATTTCGGCCAACTCCTCTGTCCTAGTATATTTCAACTCTTACCGCCCCCTACTGCTAATCCAAAACTCGGCTGGCGAACATTGGATGAAGCTGCGCTTTTGGAAAAACTTTTTGTTAAGCCCAGCCAAATTGTCGATTATCTTGCACTCATAGGTGATGCATCTGATAACATTCCTGGAATTCCTGGTGTTGGCCCAAAAATTGCAGCGCGTTGGATTGCAGAATATGGATCTATAGAGAATATTCTTGCTAAGGCGAATTATATTTCGCCTGCTCGTTTCCAATTAGTTTTACCCCAGATGAAAGATATTTTAACTATGAATGTATCGATGATTAAGCTCAACACATCTTTAGAAGTGGAATTAAATTTAAAAGAGTCTGCGGATACTAATGCATTAAGAGAAATTTTTGAGTCTATGGAAATGAAAACGATTCTCAGTACCGCACAAAAACGGTTTAATTTTCAATAACCTAAGTTTAAATAACAAAAAAAAGTAAAAAATTGGGGTGGCAGACGGGATTTGAACCCGCGACCCTTGGAATCACAATCCAATGCTCTAACCAACTGAGCTACAGCCACCACAGTGAATTGCAAGCATTAGATATTGTTCTTTTTCGAATGTCAATTGTTTTTACTTTAACTTCTTTGATCGTTTCCTTTCGATCAGAATTATATTTGGCAAATTTATGTATTAAGTTTGCGCTGCTTAAGGAAGCGGTTTGCTTACTTCCGCAGCAGTTTCAAGAGTGAAAAGGAAATTTCCTTTTCCTTTCGTAGTTTTAGTTGGGTTTTCAAATTCTATCGATATTACTCCAGAGGCTTGACCGCACTTGGAATGATTTGGATGTGTATTTATAAATAAACTCCCCGGTGGCTCTAACATTAATAATGATTTCGGTGAAAAATCCCATTTACAATCGCCTTTCGTCACTTGAATTTTATAAATTGCAGGTAAGTTTATTTTTTTCCCCGAAACTGTTTGACTCTCTCTACCTCGTGCCTCTAATTCCACTACCGGCGCTTTTTCAGTATTAATATCTTTATCTTCGATAACTTCTAATAAAACTGTATCTGCTCGTTTGTTATCAATTTTAAAATCCCATTCGGTATCGCGTATTTCTTTCAATAAATTGCCTTTTTCAGACCATTGAACTTCGCTTTTTTCAGCGCCGTAAGTATTATTTACGGCAAAAAAAGTAAATGTTAATGTTGAAAATATTAAAAATACATTTATTTTTTTTGTGAATGTCATATTATTATAATTTTATTATATAAATCAATACTACCTTTATTTTAATTATAAGCAGATTTTGCAAAAAAATCAAATCGAACTGTTTTTTAAAGTGATTTCATTTATTTGAAAAAGGAAAGGTCCTGCGTGCATGCTTCCTTCAAACTTGAACAGTTATTGGCATATTGTTGTGAAGAATGTTAATATAATCTAAATAAGATATAAATACAGTTCTTGACAAAAAGACTGATTTTAAATACCATTCGTTACACTTATGATTGATATTCACAGTATCAGAGCTGAATTTCCTATATTAAAACGAAAATTTTATGATCATCCTTTGGCGTACTTAGATACAGCCAGCAGTGCTCAAAAACCTCAGAAAGTCATTGACGCTATTAGTGATTTTTATTCCTATTCATATGCTAATATTCATCGAGGAATTTATGCGCTAAGTACCGAAGCTACAGAGGCTTATGAATCCGTTCGTAAAAAAGTTCAAAAATTTATCAATGCCTCTGATTTTCATTCTATTGTTTTTACAAAAGGGGCAACAGAATCCATCAATCTCGTTGCGCAATCATTTGGACTTTCAAAATTGTCTGCGGGAGATGAAATTATTCTTTCAGAGATGGAACATCATTCCAATATCGTTCCATGGCAGTTGCTGAAAGAGCGCATGGGTATTATAATTAAGGTGATTCCAGTTGATGAGATTGGTGTACTGGATCTAGATGCATATCAAAGTTTGCTTACGGAAAAAGTGAAATTGGTAGCCATTACGCACATGTCCAATGTGCTAGGGACGGTTAACCCCATCAAAAAGATGGTTAAGATGGCACATCAGTTTAATATACCAGTGCTTGTTGATGGTTGCCAGGCAGTCGCGCATATGCCAATAGATGTAGAAGATTTGGACTGTGATTTTTATGTTTTTTCCAGTCATAAGCTTTACGGACCTACAGGAGCAGGAGTTTTATATGGGAAGTACGATTTATTGAAGTCGCTCCAGCCCTACCAAGGTGGCGGAGGAATGATAGAAAGGGTTTCATTCGAGAAGTCTACCACCTTCAAGCCCCCTCCTCAACGATTTGAAGCCGGTACTCCTCCTATCGCCCAAGTAGTTGGCCTGGGTGCTGCTATTGACTTTATTTCCTCTATTGGAATAGATAAATTTTGGTCCCAAGAAGAGGTGTTACTAAATTATGCTCAAAAACGTTTGGCAGACGTCCCAGGACTGCGTATTATTGGTTTGGCAACGGAAAAATCGAGTGTCTTTTCCTTTATTATCAAAGGAATTCATGCCCACGACATTGCAACTTTTGCTGACCATCACGGTGTTGCAATTCGCGGCGGCCATCATTGCGCACAACCTCTTATGACCCGTTACAATCTGAGTGCTACAGCACGCGCTTCGATAGGTATTTATAATAATAAGAATGATATTGATCAATTAGTTGAAATATTATATAAGGTATATGATTTTTTTAAAATATGAATGAGTCCGACCTTAGAGAGCTTTATCAGGAAGTTATAATGAGCCATAATAAATATCCTCATAATAGAAGATGTTTAGAGAATTGTACGCATGATGCTCAGGGAGATAATCCATTGTGTGGAGACCAAGTGCATATTTATGTAAATATTAATAATTCCGTAGTTGAAAATGTCACTTTTGAAGGCGAAGGCTGTGCGATATCAGTAGCTTCTGCGTCCATTTTAACAAAGCTCTTAAAGGGTAAATCAAGAGCCATGTGCGAAAAGCTATCGAATTACTTTCAAAAAATTTGTACACGAGATGCGATAGAGTCTATTAAAGAGAATGAGGAATTTTCTAATTTAGATATCGAAGAATTAAATTTACTAAGCAGTGTGAAACATTTCCCGGCTCGTGTAAAGTGCGCTACCCTCGCCTGGCATACTTTTGATCACGCAGTCAAAGAAAAATGAAATCCGTCTCGCAAAAACAGTTATTTATGCTTTTCTTTAACGAGGAAATGGATTTAAGATGAGCCATTAAACAAAATGAATAAAAAAAAAGTAGTTTCTGAATATTTAACTGCTGAACCTTTTTTTAAAGCCAATCAGCCTTTTGCACTTACGTACGATGATGTATCGCTAGCAACTTGTTATTCTGATGTTTTGCCTAGGCAGACAAATCTGGAAACCTCCCTTTCTGAAGGTCTTTCTTTAACGATTCCTTTGATTTCTGCTGATATGGATACGGTGACCGAATCTAATATGGCAATTGCAATGGCTTTACAAGGAGGACTAGGTCTTATCCATTATAATATGGAGCAAAAAGATCAAATTAAAGAAGTAGCGCGGGTTAAGCATCATATTCATGGATTGATTCAAGAGCCGATCACGGTGATTCCTGAAGTTAATATAGGCTACGTACTCGATTTGATTGCTGAAAAGCATTACGATTTTACGACCTTCCCTGTAGTCGATCAGCATGGAAAACTTCTTGGCCTCCTCTCAAATAATGTTATTCAAGAACGCTATAGAAATCAGTCAGCTGAAAAAGCAATGGCTCCTCGGAAAGATTTGTTTACCATCAATCAAAAGGCTTTAGGGAAAGATCCTATTGCTGTAGCTGATAAGTTTTTTAATAAGCATATGGGGGTGAGCAAACTTCTAGTCGTCGATGATGAAGATCGTTTGCATGGTCTTTTTATTTTAAAAGATATAGAATCCATAATTGCAGCGCAAAAAAGTATGGTAAAGCCAGCACGGGATGGACAGTTTAGGTTAGTGTGTGGGGCTGCGATTGCCATATCTAGAACCCCAGCTGGTGCTTTAGATAAAGATCACATCTTGCACCATGTTCATAATCTTGTTGAAGAAAACGTTGATGTAGTTGCAATTTCAGTGGCACATGGGCATTCAGCTGGAGTGGGTGAAGCGGTAAGATTAATTCGTCAAAACTTTAAAGAACTAACTCTTATTGCGGGCAATGTAACGAGTGCTGAGGGTGTAGAGTTTCTTGCGCAAGCGGGTGCAAACGCTGTCAAAGTTGGGCAAGGGCCCGGTTCTATTTGTACAACACGCATTATTGCAGGAGTTGGCATTCCTCAACTGACTGCGCTCTATGAGGCATCAAAAGTCGCTGTTAAAAATAAAGTTAAAATCTTGGCAGATGGAGGAATTACAAAAAGTGGAGACATTGTAAAAGCCTTAACTCTAGCCGACGCAGTTGTTTGCGGAAGTCTATTTGCAGGCTGCAAAGAAGCTGCTGGGGATATTGTGGAAATTAATGGCAAATTTTATAAACAGTATCGAGGGATGGGAAGTTTGGAAGCCATGAGAGCAGGTTCTGCATTACGCTATGGACATGATAAAAAAGATATATCAAAAAAGGCTGTTGCCGAAGGTATAGAAGCGTTAAAAGAGCTCTCAGGTTCGGTGCATGAAACCATTGCACGGTTAGTCGGCGGAATACAATCGGGATTAGGTTACTTAGGGGCTCGAAATTTAAAAGAGCTTAAAGAAAATGCTCGGTATGTAAGAGTCACTTTTGCCGGTGAGCGGGAAGCGCTTCCGCACGATGTTATTGAATTAAAGACAAATATTGCGCATGTCGATTGATATTTTTTACATTGCAATCGTTACCGATTTTATTTTTATTTGAATTTGAAAATTTAATATAAACATAATTTTTCTTTTATTCAATTTGTCCAAGCCTTACTATTACATATATGAAAAAATGCTCAATACTCATTGCCACTTTAGGCATACTTTTCTTATCTAGTTTATTAACTAGCGCGAACTGTTTATCTTGCTTCGAAAATTGGTATATTGCAGGATCAGGAAGCGCTTCTTGGCATAATCACCAGCGGTATACATTTGCTATGCATGGAAAAGAATTTTTCTTTTCTCGGCAGTATAAGCAAGCATGGGGAGGCAATTTTTCTATTGGGTTTTTAATTCCAGCTAGAGATTGTTTAGATTTTAGAGTAGAAGGTGAGTTTGTTTACAGACCCCATAAATTACGTAAAGGACATTTTGAGGTTTTTTCAGACAAACGAAAGATTCATTCGAAAACTATCTCTTTGCATGGACATTCAAGGGATGCAGCAGTTATGGCGAATTTATTGGCTGATTTTTCTTTCTGTCCTTGTTGGAAGTTTTACTTTGGTTTAGGGCTAGGTGCATCTTATAATAGATCCACAATGAAATTCGCTGATCACTTCCTAGTTAAACCTCCTTTCTCTCGCAATTCATGGGTAGTTGCCACGCAGTTGATTACGGGATTTTCTTATCAATGGACTAATTGTGTAGTATTGACTTTAGGCTATAGACTTTTCTCAACTAGCGAAGTTTTGACTGAGCGAACATTACTCAGATCTGATAATAGACCTTATACTCAAAGTGTTGATCTAGGAATACGTTTTCAATTATAAACCTCAGTTTCGATCAGAAAAAGATAAAAAAATAAACTCATTTTGAGAAACAAATCGGGAAAAATTCTTACCCTTTCAACTCATACCATTTTAATTTGGGAAATGGTATCATAGAGTAGGAAGGCCCATTTAGGGCCCTCCCCTCATCAAGCAGGGAAAGATGGTTAAAAATTGATTGACGGTAGTAAAATAGCAAATATATTTAATATTAAAATTATATTTAATTTATTTTTTTAATATTTTTTGATTTTTATTTAATACTGCATTATCATTTATTTATGGAATCTATAACACCAAAAAAAACACCCAGTTCAATTGAAAAAAAACCGCAGCTGCCCGAGACGACAGCTGCCGGAAAATTTGCTGGAAAAAGTGTCACACAGGAGCCGACAGAACAGACAGCTAGAGCTAA
>JABDAI010000009.1:24972-35542 GCA_013289195.1 Verrucomicrobiota bacterium | reverse complement strand
AGAAGCAGAAAAGATAATCAATGTAGCAGGTGCGTCTCCGTTTAGATTATCAATAATAGGGGCTTATTTAAAAAACTATCCTTTAATGAGTGTCGACGAATTAACAGAGAAGTATCTTCAAATTAAAAGAGGCCATAGTGAGAATGAAGAAATCTATCCAGAAGTAGAAATGTTATTTAGAAATTTAAAAAAAGGTAGTCCAAAGGGATGGGAATTATTGAAAAATCTAGCCTATCTGGATGCGGAAGGAGTGTCAGTGAGAATGATGGGAAAAATTATGGATCAAACATTCAATGAACTACAAGAAGCTATAAATAAACTAAAGGAGTTGTCATTAGTAAAAGTCAATGAAAGGAAAGTGAAAGTAACGCATAGGATAGTACAAGAAGAAACGAAAAAAGCGTTGCAGGAAGAGGATAGAACCCAAGAAGCACAGATATTAGGAAGATTGATTGAAGAATTGAACAAAGAATGGTCTAAGGTTGATGAAGGGAGAGAAGTAGCAGAATTAATGAGGCATGCAAAAATAATTGTTAATACAACAGATGCATCGAATAAAGATATAACAGATTTACTAAACAAAATAGGAACCTATCATTATAGCATTGACTTTAATTTCAAGGAAGCAAAAAAATATTTTAAGAAAGAATTAAATGCACAACAAAGAATTCATAAAAGCAATCATCCGTTACTAGCTCATTCATTAAATAAAGTCGCGAAGGTTTACATTGCCTTAAAAGGGAAGGAGAATATAAGAAAAGCGCTAAAATATCAGGAAGAGGCGCTAAAAATGAACCAAGCATTATTCCCTGACGATCATCCCGATGTGGCTGGATCATTTAATGATATGGGTTTCATTTACCAGGCGTTAGGAGGAGAGGAGAATAAAAGAAAAGGACTCAAATATCAGGAAGAGGCACTAAAAATGTACCAAGCATTATTCCCTGAAAATCATCCCGATGTGGCTAGATCATTTCATAATATTGCGGCAAATTACTTGATGTTAGGAGGAGAGAATAACTTCAGAAAAGGACTCAAATATCAGAAAAAGGCTTTAAAAATGAGACAAGCTTTATTTCCCGAAAATCATCCCAGTGTAGCAATATCATTAAATAATATTGGTATAGCTTATGAAGCCTTAGGAGGAGCAGAGAATAGAAGAAAGGGACTGAAATATCAGGAAAAGGCGCTAGAAATGTTTCAAGCATTATTCCCCGAAAATCATCCCGATGTAGCAAATTTACTCAATAATGTAGGGTGCGCTTATAAAGCCTTAGGAGGAGAGGAGAACAAAAGAAAAGGACTTCAATATCAGGAAAAGTCATTAAAAATGTACCAAGCATTATTCCCTAACAATCATCCCTATGTAGCTCAGTTATTAAATGATGTTGGAATAGACTACGAAGATTTAGGAGATACCTATAAAGCACTTGAATATTTTAAACAAGCTTATAGTATGTCTTACGTCATTAGAGACAGTAGCTGGCAAGAAATGTATTCCAACATTAAAGCATTACAACCTCTTTACCCATTTGGAAGAAAACTAAACCAAGAAAAATGTCACGGAGGCAATCGAATAGGATCTGAATGTAGGTGGATTATTCATTCGAGAGGAGAGACTAATGATAGCTTATTAGAGTTAAAGAAGAAAATTCAATCGAATGTTTTGAATAAAGTAGTCGAATCCGTAGAACCTTATAAATGGAGCCATATTGGGTGGTTATCATATGAGCAGGGAGTAAAGAGATACGTAGAAAAGAGTTATTTAAAAAAACAATTAGGAGAATTAGGAAATACAGAAGATAATATAGAAGTAGCACAAATGTTGACGTTCGAAGCAATGAATTTAGGAATAATGAAATCCGAGAAAAAGCCTTATTCTATAGTGCAAGAATTTACACGCAATGACCCCGAGCTAGTAAAAAAGATAGCACAAGAGCATCCTGAGTTTTTTATAGATGGCTCAATAGTAGAAGCTTGTGTTAAAGCAATTCCGCATGATTCTGCATTTGAAGAACATCTTTTGAAGCATGTAAAATATATGGGCATGGAAGCAAGGAAAGAGCGAGGATTTGAAAATTTTAGGAAAAATTGAATCAAGTTTAAAAAATATGTTAAGAAGATTAATTGACACAAGTTATCGTTTTGCAAAAATAGATCAAAATCAAGTTTTAAAAGCTTTCGTTGAGACTAGAAATCGAATTAACAACCATATATATGGCTCACAAGCAAATCAAAAGAGAATCGACTTTTTTAATGGGGAATATTACAGCCAAAGGAAAAACAGAAATGATGTTGAGAATCACAATACCGATCAAAATGAAAAGGAAAAGAAGGGATGGAATATTGCCAGTTTCTATTTGATAGCAGCGAGTATTATGGCTTATTTGCTAATCAATAGTCAAGCAAGTGCCGATCAAGAAGAGGATGTAAAGGAATTAGAAACTAATGGAGTAGGATCAAATGTGCATCTCAAGATTTTATCGAAGAAATTGGCAGCAAACCTTCCTAGCCTAATTGAGAATTATGTAGATTTTCGGGGTAAAAAAGAGCTATTGGATCAAAAATTGAATGAAAGAGAGATAGTGGTGATAAGCGGGGCAGGGGGAATGGGAAAAAGCACTTTAGCAGCCCAATATGGAAATGACTGCCAACAAGGAGGTAATACGCAGGTGATATGGATTAAAGGCACGCAAATAGAGGAAGAGTTTTCTCATTTTGCTGGAATTTTGGGGATCGAAACAAATGATTTAAGCAGTGAAATTATTAGGAATTTGGTATATGGAAACTTGCAAGATCTGTTTGATAAAAACCAAATATTACTTATTTTTGATAATGTAGAAACAAAAGAAAAAATAGAGAAATATCTAATCAACTTGCCAAGTACTGCGAAAGTAATCATCACAGCCAGAAATAGAAATTTATTAGAAGGAATACGGCCTGTTAATGTAGATGGTTTCAGTAAAGACGAAGCTAGTTTTTATTTAAGGCAAGCCATCAAAAGCAGTGAGGAAGAAACAGAAACAATCATTAATGTGGTAGGTGAATCTCCGTTTAGATTATCTATAGTAGTGGCTTATTTAAAAAACCATCGTTTAATGAGTGTAGATGAGTTTGTCGACATTTATCTTACAATTAAAGGCGTTAAAAGCGAACGCAGTCAAAATGAAGAAATCTATCCTGAAGTAGAAATGCTATTTGGGAATTTAAAAAACGATTCACCTAAAGCATGGCAATTATTGAAATATTTAGCCTATTTGGATGCGGAAGGAGTATCAGTAAAATTCATTAGAGAAATAATGGATCAAACATTAGATGAATTAGAGGCAACTGTAAATGACTTAAGGAAATTGTCTTTAGTGAAGATAAAAGAGAGTAATGAAACGACATTAAAAGTAAGTCATAGAATAATACAAGATGAAACAAAAAAAGCATTAGTTGAAGAGGATCAAACTCAAGTACCAAAGCTATTGAAAAAGTTGATTGGTGAACTGGATCAAGTATTTCCAAATGTTAATGATAATCCAGAACATTGGAGAAAAGCAATTGAATGGATAAATCATGCAGAACAACTGACTCAAGAAGGAAAAAAAGTGAATTTAGCTTTTACCGATCTAAAAAGTTTGTTCTCAAAAATTGGGAATTATAGTTATTATATAAAATTTAATTACAAAGAAGCAATAAATTATTGGAATGAATTGTTAGATTATCAAAGAAAAATTTATCCATCTGATCATCCTGAGATTGCAGTTTTATTAAATAGTGTAGGAACATCTTATACAAAATTGGGAGGGAAAGAGGATTTACGTAAAGGTTTGCAATATAAAAAAGATGCACTTACAATGTACCAAACATTATTTCCTGGCGATCACCCTTATACAGCAAACTCACTTAATAATGTAGGATGGACTTATGCAAAATTGGAGGAAGAGGAGAATTTACGTAAAGGTTTACAGTATTTAAAAAAAGGGCTTAAGATGCGCGAAGCATTATTTTCGGGTGATCATTCTGCTACAGCAGACTCACTCAACAACATAGGTTATACTTATGGAAAATTGTCAGGCGAAGAGAATTTACGCAAAAGTTTACACTATTTAGAAAAAGGGCTTAAGATGCGTCAAGCATTATTTCTTGGAAATTACCTTGGGACAGCACGCTCACTCAATAATATAGGCTCGACCTATATACAATTGGGCTGGGAAGAGAATTTACATAAAGGTTTAAAATATTTAGAGGATGCGCTTGAGATGCTTCAAGTACTATTTCCGGGGAATCATCCTGATACAGCATTCTCATTCAAAAATATAGGATCAACTTATGCAAAATTGGAAGGAGAAGAGAATTTATGCAAAGGTTTAAAATATTTAAACAACGGGCTCAATATGCAACAAGCATTATTTCCTGGCAATCATCCTGCTACCGCAAACGCACTCAGTAGAATAGGCTGTACTTATACAAAATTGGCAGGGCAAGAGAATTTGCGCAAAGGCTTAAAGTATCAAGAGGATGCGTTGAAGATGCAACAAACATTATTCCCTGGGAATAACCCATGGACATCGCTATTATTGCATAATTTAGTGATTACTTATCAAAAATTAGGTGATGAAAATAAAGCTTTGGAATATATGAAACAAGCTTACAGTATTTATGCAGCTAAATTTGATGAAAATCATAAAAAAGTCCGCGATATAAAAGTACAGATAGAATCATTAGAACCCAATTTCTTCATCAATCAACAAGATGAATCAACTTTAAAATGCCCAAATTGTTTAGGTGGCAATAAAGTAGGGCCGGAATGTCGATGGATTATTAATTCGAGAGGAAAGGTTGATGATGGCTTATTAGAGTTAAAGAAGAAAATTCAATCGAATGTGTTGAATACAGTAGTCGAATCAGTAGAATCTTATAAATGGAGCCATATTGGGTGGTTGTCGTATGACCTGGGAGTGAAGGGGTACGTAGAAAAGAGTTATTTAAAAAAACAATTAGGAGAATTAGGAAATAGAGAGGATAATATAGAAGTAGCGCAAATGTTGACCTTTGAAGCAATGAATTTGGGGATAATGAAGTCTGCAAACAAGCCGTATGATGTTGTAGAAGGCTTTACTCAAGACAATCCTGAATTAGTGAAAAAGATAGCCGTAGAACATCCGGAGTTTTTTGTTGATGGATCGATAGTGGAGGCTTGTATTAAAGCGATGCCAAATGATAAATTCTTTGAAGAACATATGTTAAAACATGTGAAATATATGGGAATGGAAGTAAGGAAAGCGCAAAGGCAAAATTTAAGTTTGATCTGAATATTGAGATATATTTATATTTGGTTCTTTGAAAAATTATAAAAGCAGTGGTTGAGTATTTCATTTTTGTGTAGTAGCAACTGTCTGTGGAATCCCTCTACAAATTTGTAGTGAATCATATTACGTATTCTGAGGAAAAACTTGCAATAAGCTGACAATTTATGCCAATTGCCATGTCAGAACTTTAACGACATTGGTATTTTTGCCCTTTTTCTGTAATTGCCAGTAAACTACTTTCTGTGGTCTCTTTTGAAGTGATTTTATAATAAACGGTTTTATAAATTTCTTGACACGGTACAAAATATCACAGTTCATTAGATATTAACAAAACTTTATCAATTAAATTAAGAGATTATGTTAAAAATGATGCACAACGTTAGATGCCCAGAGAAGAGACTGGGCAGTTTTTTTTGCAATAACAGATATGCCAGTTTGGGGAATAACCCTTTTGGCCGTGTAAATCAATGGAAGAGGCCGTATTGCTTGAATTCCAAGCTGAAAAGATTTGAGTTTCATTCAAATAATTTCCACGACCAAAACAAGTCAAGTGAAGGAGAAGGAGGGAAAAAGAATGGATGGGGTATTTATAGTTGGCTGGCAGTTGTAACGGGTATTGCTGCGTATCTTTTAATAAATAAGGAGCTGAGTGCAGCTGAAACTGATACTATAGATTTTGAAGATCGGATAGGAACGAAAGTTACGAAAAAGAATTTTGGGAGGATTCTAGATGAATTAAAAAAAGATAATCCATCAATTCATACATTGGAATTCGAATTTGTATTAAGGGAAAAGGAGGTTAATGAATTAGCAGAAGCGGTAAAAGACAATACAGAATTAGGTTATGTGGGATGGCATGAAAATCAAATCACGTATAAGGGCATAGTGGGTATTGAAAAAAAATTGGTAGATAATAATAAAGACTACAGATCGTATCCGAATGATTATGTGCATGGGCTATTGAGTAAGCATGCATATAAGGATTCTCAACAAGGAGATACCCCTGCTTTGGATGCAAGTTTTGACAATAAACAATTACAGGATTGGCGAGTGGCAAGTGTGCATAGCGATACTACAAATAGTGGTTATTATAGTGCTATTTATATTAATGATAAAACCCATCAAGTCGTTTTAGCCGTTAGGGGAACAGAGGGTAGCGTAATAGACATGCTCAAGAGTTTAGTTCAAAAGAAGGAAAGCGATTGGGGCACGAATATTGAAGAAATACTCGGTGGAGAAATCATCCCTGGGCAACAAAAACAAAACTTTGAAGCTACCGAAAAAGCCATAACCATAGCAAAAGAGAAAGGGTACCGATTATCATTTACAGGACATTCATTGGGAGCATGGTTAGCAGAACTCAGTGTGTTTTATAGTCATGCTTATTTTAATTATCAGAATATAAAGGCGGTGACATTTGATAGTCCAGGAACTGTGCCGATGATGAACAAATTACAATCAAATACTCAAAGTAAAAATGCTCAAGTAAAGCTGGGAAATATAGACATAGTGACATATTTGGCTGGACCAAACCCTGCAAACTCATGTAATGGACATGTAGGAAGAGTGTACAGAGTAAACCCGAAGATGAAAGGGTCAGAAGCAGTAGAAAATAGCATGCCCAAGCTCGCAAACAATACACTTGTAAAAGGGTTCCTCAGTATAGAAGGGCATTTTTTAGACGGGATATTACTGACTTTTGATCCAGCAACTGGAAAGCCTAAAGCATGTATAAATATGTTAGATTGGCCCAAAGTAGAATATGTTGGAACAGAAGGCTTTTCTAGAGAAGGAAATAAAGTAAAAAAATCTACCCAAGACATCATAAGTAGTACCCCAGGCATATCTGTTGGAATGAAGATCGCTTTAAATTTAGGATTGGAGTTTATTGGAGACAAGTCAATTATGCCAATAGTGGGTTTTTTAAAAGCTTATATAAAAGGTGACATACAAACGGATCAATTTTGGACTTCTATTAGTCTTATAGATATAGAGAACGGAAGCGAGGCAGGAAACAAAATAATGAATTTCGATAATCGATTTGCCTTGCTTACATTAGGGCATTATAGGAAAGGTGAAGAAACACATGTGATGAAACTAACAACAGGGAGTGTAGATGAATACTTATTTAAGTTGGATGAACGTAGAAATAAGTTAAATGAGAATAAAAATATACCTTTGATAATAAAAGATCAGTTGGAGGATATTTTATCTAGTTTTGAAATAAAGTCATTAAGCAATGACGGTAAAACTTATGTTCTAGTTGCAAAAAAGGGCGATGAAGAAACTATTAGAGAAAGAATGCAACGGTTATTAATGGTTGTTCCTAAACAAGCTCGAGATCTTATGCAAATAAATACATCTAAAACTGTAATTCACATAAGTACTGATGTAGAAATCAGAGATAGAAGATCATTAAGATTACCCAATAATTTACCTTTGGAAGCGCCTTTTTACGTAGAAATAAGCGATAAGAGAAATAAATTGGAGGAGAAATTGGAGGCCGAGCAAATAGTTGTGCTCAGTGGTCCAGCAGGTATGGGGAAAAGTACTTTAGCAACCAAATATGGAAGGGATACGCTGAGGAATGACGATGAACAGGTAATATGGATCGAAGGTGATAAAATAGAAGAAAATTTTTTACAGCTTGCAAAATTTATGAAAATTGTCACACAAAATCTAAGTTCGGATGAACTTCGAGATTTTGTATATGGAGGATTGTTTTCATCAAAGCCCGTATTATTAATTTTTGATCAAATAGAAAAAGATGAAAAGATAGAACGCTATTTAAAAAATCTTCCCAACAATGCAAAAGTTATAATAACTTCAAGGAACGATGATCTATTAACTAAAAATAAACATATAAAAGTAGAAGGTTTTAGCCAGGAAGATTCAGAACATTATTTGGACTTAGCACTAAAAAATCTTAATAGAAAAGTTGACACCAAAGAAATAAAAAAATTGCAAAATGTGGTAGGTGAGTCACCGTTTAGATTAGTTGCAGCGATAGCTTATCTTAAACAACATAACTTAATTAGTATAAAGGAGTATATCCAAAAATACCGAGCAATTGCAAAGGATCAGCCCGGAGCTGAATTGTTATTAAGGGGTTTAAAAAATCCAGGCAGTAAGCAATTATTAAATTATTTGGTATATCTGGATAGTGGAGGGATCGGAGCAAAATTGATAACCAAAATAATGGGAGAAAAAACGTTTAATGAATTAAATGAATATATAAAAGAGTTAAAAGAATCCTCATTAATAAATGTAATAACCAATCAGGATGGAGAAATAGTATTAAAAGTAAGTCATAAAATAGTAGAAGAGGAAACCCAACAAGCTTTAAGCTCACAATATCCGGAACAAGTGCCGATCATATTAAATAAATTAATCCAAGAATTAGATAAAGAATTTCCTGATATAGAAAATAACCCGCAAAAATTAGAAGGGGCGATCAAATTAGTGAATCATGTCAGATTGTTGGTTCAATCGGAGAATGATATTCCTGAAAAAGAGAATCTATTGGCAAAGATAGGATACTATGACAGTGAAATAGTTTCTAACTATAAAGATGCGATCCCTCATTTCGAAAAATTATTACAATATAGACGATTAAAGTATAAAAGCAATGATCCTGAAATAGCCAAAGTGTTAGATAATCTTGGAAAAGCCTATATAGAACTAGGAGGTGCTGAAAATCTAAATAAAGGGTTAAAGTATCAGGAGGAATCTTTAAAAATACGTAGTGAAATTTTTAAATATGTGAAAGAGACGTACGGGGATGATAAGAAAGAAACGGCAGAAGCATTAGATAATCTTGGCAAGGCGCATCTGGCATTAGGAGACAAACAGCATGTTAGCAAGGCATTAAAGCATTTGGAAGCATCACTACAAATAAAACAAAGTTTATTTTTTGGAAATCATAGCGCTACAGCGAGTTCATTATACCTGGTTGGAAAGGCCTATCAAACGTTGGGAGGTCAAAATAATATTCTTAAAGGGCTAGACTGTCAAGAACGTTCATTGCAAATGAGACGAGATTTATCTACAACGAATGGTGGAGAAATAGCAGCACTCTATGATAATATAGGTCTTGGGTATCAGAATTTAGGCGGCGATCAGAACATACGTAGAGGTATAAAATTGCAAGAAGAATCCTTAGCAATAAAACTAAAGTTGTATTCGGAATTACATCCTGAAGTAGCGACTTCATTAAGAAGGATAGGAATAGCTTACGCGGAGTTAAGAGAGGAAGGAGATTTGTCAAAGGGAATCGAATCTTTGAAAGAATCCTTACAAATAAGACAAAAATTGTTTCCAGGTAATCATGCAGCTACAGCTGATTTACAGCATACTATAGGGATTTTGTATGGTGTATTAAATGGGGATAAAAATGCCAAGGAAAGCTTGAATTACTTAAAGAATTCTTTAGATATGTGGCAAGAATTAGAGAAAAGTAGTCCCAATGACAAGGAAAATGAATTACAAATAGCGATATTGCTAACTAATACAGGGCAAGCTTATCAAAAACTAGGAAACAAAGGCGAAAAGAAAGAAGGGTTAAAGTATATCATAGACTCCCTTAATGCACGAAACAAAATATTTAGGGGCAATCATGCCGATATAGCTACTGCGCTGAATAATGTAGGAATAGGCTATTTAGAATTAGAAGGCGAGGAGAATTATTTGTTTGGACTCAATTCTATAGAAGAGGGATTAAAAATGCGACAAGAATTATTCTTAGGAAATCATTTAGGGATAGCAGAATCCTTGAATAGTATGGCGAAAGCTTATGAAAAATTGGGAGACAATGATAAAGCCTTAGAATATAGAAAGCAAGCAATGAGTGTCTATCAGTCTTCAAAAGATATAAAAAAAGAAGGCAAACATTACTCTGAGCAAGACTGGGATTCTGCAAGAGTACAATCGATTCAAGAAAGTAATGAGCGTGCTAATGAAGAAGCTGAATTAATATTATCGATACAATTAGCACAACCAAAATTCTTTACGGATCCTGGGAAGAGAGAAAAACAGGGTTCGCAGACTTGTTTTGGAGGAAACAATATAGGCTTTGAATGCCGTTGGATGATTACTGAGAGAGGGGACAGTAAAGAGGAACTAATAAGGTTGAAACAGAAAATACAAAAGAATGTTCTAAGTAATTTGGTCAAAGCAGTAGAGGAGATAGGGTGGAGTAAAGTGAATTGGCGTTGGGTAGATGAGGGTGTAAAAGGGTACTTGGAAGAAAGTTATCTGAAAAAGGAAGTAGGTAC
>JABDAI010000009.1:0-24872 GCA_013289195.1 Verrucomicrobiota bacterium | reverse complement strand
GAGGAGATAGGGTGGAGTAAAGTGAATTGGCGTTGGGTAGATGAGGGTGTAAAAGGGTACTTGGAAGAAAGTTATCTGAAAAAGGAAGTAGGTACTGGAGATAGTAATCAAATAAAAATGGCAAAAATGCTATGCTTTGAGTCAATGAATTTGGGGATAATGAAATCGGAAAAAAAGCCTTATGCTTATGAAGTGGTTCAGGAATTTACAAAGAATAATCCGGAGCTAGTGAAAGAGATAGCGAAAGAACATCCGGAGTTTTTTGTGGATGGATCAATAGCAGAAGCGTGCATTAAAGCAATGGCAGGTGATGAAGCATTCCAAAAGCATATATTAAAACATGTAAGATATATGGGAGTAGAAGCTAGAATGGAAGGGGCATTTGAAAACCAAAAAATCAGAAATTATTAATCATTTAAGTAGATCACAAAATGTTAAAGCAACTAACTCCTAGGAATTACAATTTTGTAAATAAAGATAATCCTTTTATATTAAGAAGAACTGCAAGGGTTTTTACCAGCCATGGAAGAGTGGCAAGAGATAATAATTATTATTGGGAAGTAAATAGAAAAAGAATGAATTTTTCTGTGCAACTTGATTATAAAAGAAATGACTGTAATGAGAGCATGAATTTAAATAAAAATAATGATCCCTATAAAAGCATAGAGAAATGGAATGTTTTCGGTTACTTTTTATTTGTAGTAGGGGTTACCGGATATCTATTAGTAAATAATAAAGGGAGTGCAGTTGCAGAGGAGGATGAAAACATAATAGACGTTAATGATTTACAATTGGAAACAAAAAAGCTCGATGAATTATCCATTAAATTAATGGAAGGACTTCCTATGCCTGCTGAGAACTATGTAGATTTGCAAGGTAAAAAAGAGCTTCTAGATCAAAAATTGAAAAGCCAAGATATAGTGGTAATTAGTGGTGCAGGAGGTATGGGTAAGAGTACTTTAGTAGCTCAATATGGGCATGAGCCCCAGCAAAGAGGAGATATGCAAGTCATATGGGTTAAAGGTACACAGATAGAGGAAGAGTTCTTTCGATTGGCTGCCCTTTTGAGGATCGAAACTAGTGGCTTAAACAATGAACTTATTAGAAATTTGGTGTATGGAAACTTACAAATGCTTTTTGATAGAAAATTTCTTTTAATTATCTTCGATAATGTAGAGACAAAAGAAAAAATAGAGGAATATTTAATCAACTTACCTAATACTTCTAAAGTAATTATCACAACCAGAAACGGCAATTTATTGGATGGAATAAAACCAATTCGCTTAAAGGGGTTTAATAGAGAAGAAGCCGTCTTTTATTTAGGGCAGGCCCTTAAAATAAGTGAAGAAGAAGCTAAGCAAATAACTAATGTAGTAGGCGAATCTCCTTTTAGATTATCGATAGTAGCAGCATATATAAAAAACTACGCCTTAAGTAATGTCGACGAATTGACTAAAAAGTATCTTCAAATTAAAAGAGGCAAATTTGCGAATGAAGAAATCTACCCTGAAGTAAAAATGCTATTTAGGAATTTAAAAAAGGATAGTCCAAAGGCATGGGAATTATTAAAATATCTAGCGTATATGGATGCTGAAGGGGTGTCAGTCCCATTGATTGGAAAAATCATGAACCAAACAGTAAGTGAGCTAGAAGAAGCAATAAATAAGATGATAGAGTTATCATTAGTAAAAGCAAATGAAAAGAAAGTGAGAGTTACGCATAGGATAATACAAGAAGAAATAAGGAAAGCGATAGGAGAAGAAGATAAAGAACAAGAAGAAGAAGCAAGAATATTAGGAAAATTGGTATGTGAATTGAATAAAAAATTGCCTTATATTGATGATCAATCAAATGAACTGGAGGAAGTGTCTGAGCTGGCAAGGCACGGTAAAGAAGTGATAAAAGTAGGCAATTTTAAAATAGAGAATATAGAAGATTTACTAGAAAAAATAGGGGATTATTATCTTTATAGAGTTTTTAATTACAAAGAAGCAATAAATTGCTGGGAGAAAGCATTAAACAGGAGAAAATATATCCATACCAGTCAACATGCAGATGTAGCGCGTTCATTAGATCATCTTGGAATAGCTTATCGAAACTTAGGAGGAAAAGAGAATATTTTAAAATGCCTAAAGTATCAAAAAGAAGGACTTAAAATGCGTCAAGGGTTATATCCTGGCAATCATCCTGACACAGCAACCTCACTCAATAATATAGGCTATATTTATGGAGAATTAGGGGGAGAAGAGAATTTACATAAAGGATTAAAATATAAAAAAGATGCCCTTAAAATGCGTAAAGCATTATTTTCTGGAAATCACCCTGATACTGCAACCTCACTCAATAGTATAGGCTGGACTTATTCAGAATTGAGAGGAGAAGAAAATTTACGCAAAGCTTTAAAATATAAAGAATGCGCGCTTAATATGCAACAAGCATTATTTCTTGGGAATCACCCAGATACCGCACGCTCACTCAATAATGTAGGTTGGACTTATTCGGAATTGGGAGGAGAAGAAAATTTACGCAAAGGATTAAAATACAAAGAAGATGCGCTTAATATGCAACAAGCATTATTTCCTGGGAATCATCCAGATACCGCACGCTCACTCAATAATGTAGGTTGGACTTATACAAAATTAGAAGGAGAAGAGAATGTAGGCAAAGGATTAAAATATAAAGAAGATGCGCTTAATATGTACCAAGCATTATTTCCTGGGAATCACCCTAAGACAGCAGCCTCACTCAATAATATAGGTATGACTTATAGAAAATTGGGAGGAGAAAAGAACTTACGCAAAGAATTAAATTATTTAGAAAATGCGCTTAATATGCAACAAGCATTATTTCCTGGCAATAACTCATGGGTAGCATCATCATTGTATAATTTAGGGATTTCTTATCAAACATTAGGTGATGAAAATAAAGCTTTGGAATATATGAAACAAGCTTATAGTATTTATTTAAATTTATTTGATGAAAATCATGAAAAAATACGCAATGCAAAAACTAAGATAGAATTATTACAGCCTAATTTCTTCATTAATCAATACGACATAACTTTAAAATACCAAGATTGTTTAGGTGGCAATAAAGTAGGATCTGAATGTCGGTGGATGATTACTGAGAGAGGAGACAGTAAAGAGGATCTAATAAGGTTGAAACAGAAAATACAAAAGAATGTCCTAAGTAATTTAGTCAAAGCAGTGGAGGAGATAGGGTGGAGTAAAGTGAATTGGCGTTGGGTAGATGAGGGTGTAAAAGGGTACTTGGAAGAAAGTTATCTGAAAAAGGAAGTAGGTACTGGAGATAGTAATCAAATAAAAATGGCAAAAATGCTATGCTTTGAGTCAATAAATTTGGGGATAATGAAATCTGAAGAAAAGCCGTATGGAGTGGTTCAGGAATTTACTAAGAACAATTTAGAGCTAGTGAAAGAGATAGCGAAAGAACATCCGGAGTTTTTTGTTGATGGATCCATAGCAGAAGCGTGCATTAAAGCAATGCCAAGTGATGAAGCATTCCAAAAGCATATATTAAAACATATAAGATATATGGGAGTGGAAGCTAGAATGGAAATGGTACTTGAAAACCAAAAAAATCAGAAATTTACTAACATCGAAGTAGACTATAAAAATGTTAAAGCAACTAATTCCTAGGAATTATAATTTTGTAAACAAAGATAATCGCTCTATCTTAGTAAGAACGTTAAGGACTTTTACTAGTTATAGAAGAGTAGCAAAGAATAGTAATTATTATTGGGAAATAAATAGAAAAAGAATGAATTTTTCTGTGCAACCTGATTATAAAAGAAATGACTGTAATGAGAGCATGAGTGTAAATAAAAATAATGATCCCTCTAAAAACATGGAGAAATGGAATGTTGTCAGTTTCTTTTTTTTAATGGCAGGAATGATGGGATATTTGCTAATCAACAGCAAGGCAAGTGAAGATGCAGAGGAAAAAAAGGAAATTGAAAATCATGACTTGCAACCGCAAGAAGAATTCAAGGAATTATCTATGAAGTTAGAAGAAAATCTTCCTGCTACACCTAAGGATTATGTAGATTTACAAGGTAAAAAAGAGATTCTGGATGAAAAATTGAATATACAAGAAATAGTGATCATCAGCGGAATAGGAGGCATTGGAAAGAGTACCTTGGCCGCTGAATATGGAAATATGTGTAAGCAAAGAGAAAATGTGCAAGTCATATGGATTAAAGGCACGCAGATAGAGGAAGAATTTTTGCGCCTCGCTAGAATTTTGGGAATAGAGACTAATGGTTTAGATGGAGAAATGATTAGAAATCTAGTATATGCCAATTTGGAAAGACTTAACAAAAAACGAATATTATTTATTTTTGATAATGTAGAAAAGAAAGAAAAAATAGAGAAGTATTTAATCAACCTACCAAATGCCGCTAAAATGATCATTACGGCTAGAAATAGGAATTTATTGGAGGGAATAAGACCAATTCGCACAAAGGGGTTTAATAGAGAAGAAGCCATTTTTTATTTAAGGAAGGCTTTGAAAATTAATGAAGAAGAATGCGAAAAAATAATTCATGTTGTAGGAGAATCTCCATTTAGATTATGCACAGTAGTAACTTATTTGAACAATCATAGTTTAAGTGTAGAAGAATATATTCAAACTTATCTAGAAATTAAAAAAGAAAAGAGTCAAAATCAAGAAATATATCCCGAAGTAGAATTATTATTTGGAGTAGTGAAGAAAGATTTTCCAAAAGCGTGGGAGTTACTGAAATATCTAGCTTATTTAGATGCTGAAGGAATACCAGTTTCTTTTATTGCAAAGATAATGGAGCAAAAGATAAATAAACTACAAGAATCTGTGAATAAATTGTTAGAATCATCTTTAATTAAAATAGTAAATGAAAAAGAAATGATGCTCAAATTAAATCACAGAATAATACAAGATGAGGTAAGGAAAGCATTGATGGAAGAAGATGAAACACAGGTGTCCAAAGTATTACAAATATTAGTTAATGGTTTGAATAATGCATTGCCGGACTTTGAAAATAGTTTCAAAAATATTGAAGAAGGAACTACATTAATAGAACATTGGAAGACAGTAATAGAAGCAATAAATGAAAACAATGTGTCGATTATTGGTAAACGAGATTTATTAATTAAGGTTGGAAGTTATTACTATAAGGTGGTAAATAATTATTATGAAATAATATACTATTTAGAAAAAGAATTAAATCGAAAGACCACTGTCGATGACCATAATGATCTCAATATAATAGAGATATTGAATTTTTTAGGTGTATCTTATAGAGAATTAAAAGGAGAATCCAATTTGCGTAAAGCATCAAATTATTTGGAAGAAGCGCTTAAAAAAAGTGAAACCCTTTTTTCAGACAAAGATTTATTTACATCTGCGGCATTAGACAGTCTTGGTACGACTTACGTTATGTTAGGTGGTAGAGAAAATGTAGAAAAAGGAATAGAGCTTCTTGAAAAGGCTATGGCAATTAGAGAAGAGCATCTACCAGGAAATCATCCACATAAGTCAGTGGTACTCAATAACTTAGGGTTGGCCTATGCAGAATTAGGAGGGGATGAAAATATTAAAAAAGGAACAAAATATCTTAAAAAGAGTGTGAAAATGTGTAAAGCTCTTTTTTCTAGCAATCATCCTGATATCGCGCTTACATTAATGAATTTAGGAAAGATAAGTGAACAATTGAAGACGAATAATGTACAAAAAGAACTTAAATATAAAGAAGAAGCTTTGAAAATCTACCAAGCACTTTCTTCTGGGAACAATCCTAACATAGCAACTTCACTAGACAGTCTAGGCACAACTTATAGAAAATTGGGAGGTGAAAATACGCAAATGGCAATAAAATATCAAGAAGAGGCATTAAAAATGAGAAAAATGCTTTTTTTAGATACGCATCCGCTTATAGCAGTATCTTTAAATAATTTAGGCTTAAGTTATAAAGCATTAGGAGGAAATGAGAATATAATCAAAGGATTAAAATATCAAGAAGAGGCTTTAAAAATGAAAAATATCTTTTTTCAGGACGATCCGTTAGATGTAGCAAATTCATTAAAAGATGTAGGAAAGACTTATTTAAAATTAGGTGATGACAATAAATATTTAGAATATTTGAAACAGGCATATAGCATTCATTTGAAGATATTAAAGGACGACAGAAGTATAATAGAGATTAAACAGAAAATAGAATCATTGGAGCCAAATTTTTTCACAGAAAAGAAGTTAAGCCAGTCGCTAGGAACAGAAAATTGTCTTGGAGGAAATGGAATAGGATATGAATGTAGGTGGTTGATTACGTCCAGAGGGAATACCACAGAGGAATTAATAAAATTGAAACAGAAAATACAAAAGAACATTTTAGATAATGTGGTTAAAGCAGTGAATGATAAGGGATGGAGCAGCAGGAATTGGCGTTTGAGTGATGAGGGTGTAAACGTTTATCTGAAAGAAAGTTATCTAAAAAAAGAATTGAAGACAAAAGATAGTAGTGAAATAGAAATGGCCCAAATGTTGTGTTTTGAAACGATGAATTTGGGGATAATGAGATCCACAAAGAAACCGTATGCCATTGTAGAAAGTTTTACTCGAGAGAATCCCGCATTCGTGAAAAAGATAGCCATAGAACATCCTGAATTCTTTGTCGATGGATCAATTGTGGAAGCTTGTATTAAAGCTATGCCGAAAGATAAATCCTTTGAAGAACATATATTAAGATATGTGAAATATGTGGGAATGGAATTAAGACAAGAAAGAGGAATTTAGGAATCAAGAAACTATCAGAATAAAATTACCCAATACATATGTTAAAACTAATCACCAGAAGAAACTGCCATTTTGACATAAAAGATAATACTCAAAGATCGATTAACGTTTGTACTAATTATAAGATGGCAAAGAAAAATCACTGTTGTTTGGAAACAAATAGCGAGAGGATTGAATTTTCTAGACGGCAAAATTGCGAAAATGAAAACTGTAATAAAATCGTAAGGGTAAATAAAAACAATGATTTTTATAACAGCTTAGAGAGATGGAATGCTGTGTGTTATTTTTTGTTGGTAACAGGGATTATGGGATATTTATTAATCAATAATAAGGCGAGTGCGAATGCAGAAGAAAATGAAAATATAAAAGATGATAATGGTTTACAATTCCCAGAAAAACTCGATGAGTTATCCATAAAATTAACGCAAGGCCTTCCTGCGCCAATAGAGAACTATTTAGATTTCCAAGGTAAAAAAGAGCTTTTGGATGAAAGATTAAAGAGCCAAAGTATAGTGGTAATTAGTGGAGCAGGAGGGATGGGTAAGAGTACTTTAGCAGCTCAATATGCGCATGAGTGTAAGCAAGGAGGGGGTATGCAAGTCATATGGGTTAAAGGTACGCAAATAGAAGAAGAATTTTTTCGACTGGCTTCGTTTTTGGAAATTGAAATAAGTAGTTTTGATAATGAATTTATTGAAACTAGTGTTTTGAACAGCGAAATTATTAGGAATCTGGTGTACGGACATTTACAAATGCTTTTTGATAAGAGGCCCTTATTATTTATCTTTGATAATGTAGAGACCACAGAGAAAATAGAAAAATATTTAATCAACTTACCTAATACTGCTAAAGTAATCATCACAGCCAGGAATGGAGATCTATTAGACGGAATAAAACCATTTCGTGTCAAAGGTTTTAGAGAAGAAGAAGCAGCCTTTTATTTAAGGCAAATACTTAAAATAAGTGAAGAAGAGGCGAAAAAAATAGTGAAAGTTGTAGGAGAATCACCATTTAGATTATCGATGATAGCAGCATATGTAAAAAACTACCCCTCAAGGAGTGTCGACGAATTGACTAAGAAGTATCTTCAAATAAAAAAAGGCCATAGTTTAGATGAAACAATCTACCCTGAAGTAGAAATGTTATTTAGAAATTTAAAGAAGGATAGCCCAAGTGGATGGGAATTATTGAAATATTTAGCATATCTGGATGCTGAAGGAGTTTCAGTGCCATTGATCGGGAAAATCATGGATCAAACAGTAAATGAACTAGAAGAAGCCATAAATAAACTCAGGGAGATGTCATTAGTAAAAGCCAATGAAAGAAAAGTGAAAGTAACGCATAGGATAGTACAAGAAGAAACGAGGAAAGCGTTGAATGAAGAAGATAAAAGCCAAAATCAAAAGATACTAGAAAAACTAATCCACGAAATAAATCAAGTATTTCCAAATGTAAATAGCAACCCAGAAAACTGGAAAAAAGTGATGGAAATAGTTAGTCATGCAAAAATGTTAATAGAGGAAGCAAAGGAAATAGATCAGGCTACACCTGGCCGAGCCAGTTTACTATCAAAAATTGTGACTTATTTTTTTTATATAAATTTTAATTATAAAGAAGCGATAAACTATGGGGAAGAATTATTAAAGCATCAAATGAATATTCATACAGAAGGTCACCCCAAAGTAGCAAGATTACTTAATAGTGTAGGGATAGCATATTGCCGTCTAGGAGGGGCAGAGAATGTGAAAAAAGGACTCCAATACTTTGAAGCATCGCTGAAAATGAGGCAAGAACTATATCCTAGCAATCACCTCGATGTAGCAGGATCTCTCAATAATGTAGGACGGGCCTACGAAGATTTAGGAGGAACAGAGAATATGGAAAGAGGACTCCAATACTTTGAAGCATCGCTGAAAATGAAGCAAGAACTATATCCTGGCAATCACCCCGATGTAGCAATCTCACTCCATCATATAGGGCGGGCTTACGAAGATTTAGGAGGAATTGAGAATATGAAAAAAGGACTCCAATACCTTGAAGCATCCCTGAAAATGTCAAAAGAGCTATTATATTCTGGCAATCATCCCGAGAGAGCAAAATCACTCAATATTGTAGGTTTAGCTTATATAAATTTAAAGGGAGCTAAGAATACGAAAAAAGGACTCCAATACTTTGAAGCATCGCTGAAAATGAATCAAGAGCTATATTCTGGCAATCACCCCATGGTAGCGAAATCACTTAATAATGTAGGTAGGGCTTACAAAGATTTAGGAGGAGCTGAGAATATGAAAAGAGGACTCCAATACCTAAAAGCATCCCTGAAAATGTGGCAAGCGTTATATCCTAGCAATCATCCCGCCGTAGCAGAATCACTCAATACCGTAGGGTTAGTTTATAAAGATTTACAAGGAGCTAAGAATATAAAAAAAGGACTCCAATACTTAGAAGCATCGCTGAAAATGAATCAAGAGCTATATTCTGGCAATCATCCCAAGGTAGCAGAATCACTCAATAATGTAGGTATGGCTCACAAAGATTTAGGAGGAACTGAGAATTTGAAAGGTGGACTCCAATATCTAGAAGAATCCCTGAAAATGTGGCAAGCGTTGTATCCTGGCAATCACTCTGATGTAGCAATCTCACTCGAAAATGTAGGTGGGGCTTACAAAGCTTTAGGAGGAGCTGAGAATATTAAAAAAGGACTTCAATACCAAGAAGTATCCCTGAAAATGTGGCAAGCCTTATATCCTGGCAATCACCAAGATGTAGCAATCTCACTTGAAAAGGTAGGAATTGCTTATGAAGCTTTAGGAGGTGTAGAGAATATTACAAAAGGAATCCAATACCAAGAAGCATCCCTGAAAATGTGGCAAACGTTGTATTCTGGCAATCACCGTGATGTAGCAATCTCACTCGAAAGTGTAGGGATTGCTTATAGAGCTTTAGGAGGAGCTGAGAATATTAAAAAAGGACTTCAATACCAAGAAGTATCCCTGAAAATGTGGCAAGCCTTATATCCTGGCAATCACCAAGATGTAGCAATCTCACTTGAAAAGGTAGGAATTGCTTATGAAGCTTTAGGAGGTGTAGAGAATATTACAAAAGGAATCCAATACCAAGAAGCATCCCTGAAAATGTGGCAAACGTTGTATTCTGGCAATCACCGTGATGTAGCAATCTCACTCGAAAGTGTAGGGATTGCTTATAAAGCTTTAGGAGGAGCTGATAATATAGAAAGAGGACTTCAATACCTAGAAGAATCGCTCAAAATGAGACAAGCATTATATCCTGGCAATCATCCGGAGGTAGCAATCTCATTCGAAAATGTAGGGATTGCTTACGAAGATTTAGGAGGGGTGGAGAATATTGTAAAAGGCCTAAAGTATCAGGAGGAGGCCCTTAGAATGCGACAAGTCCTATTTTCTACTAATCATCCAAACGTAGCACAATCATTGCATAGTCTTGGGATAGGTTATGAACAATTAGGAGATATCTATAAAGCCCTTGAATATTATAAACAAGCTTATGGTATGTTTTTTGTCACTGAAGATTATGAGTTGATGCAAGCAGTAAAATCTAGGATTGAATTGTTAGAACCTAAATTCTTTGACAAAAAAGATTTGGGAAAACTAGTAGAACAAATCAACTGTGGCGGGGGAAATAAAGTGGGATCTGAATGCCGTTGGATGATTATTTCGCGAGGAAAAGTTGATAATGACATATTAATATTAAAGAAACAAATCCAAGAAAATATTTTAAATAATATAACAGAATCCGTAGATAAGTATGGATGGAGCAGTGGATGGGCTCGATTCGACTGGGGGGTAAAGGGGTATATAGCAGAAAACTATCTTGCTCGCAAATTAGGGGAACTAGAGAATCAGGAAAATAATATTAAAGTTGCCCAGATGCTGTGTTTTGAAGCAATGAATCTTGGGATAATGAAGTCTAGCAAGAAACCGTATGCCATTGTAGAAAGTTTTACTCAAGAGAATCCCGAATTGGTGAAAAAGATGGCCGTAGAACATCCAGAGTTTTTTGTAGATGGATCTATAGTAGAAGCATGTGTTAGAGCAATGCCCAATGACAAAGCATTTGAAGAACATATCTTAAAGCATATGAAATATATGGGCATGGAATTGAGACAAGAAAGAGTAGTTTAACAATTAGAAATAACCACAATAAAATTATCCAGTAGATATGTTGAAATTAATCACGAGAAGAAACGGCCATTTTGGCATAAAAGATAACGTTCAAAGATCAGTCAAAGTTTTTGCTAACTATAGGATAGCAAAGAATAACTACGCTTGTTCCCAAGCAAATAGAGGAAAAATTAATTTTTCTAAAGGGCAATACGGTGAAAATCAAACCTGTAGTGAAATTACAATAGTAAATAAAAATAATGATTCCTATAAAAGCATGGAGGGATGGGAAATTGTCAGTTACTTTTTGTTGGTAGTAGGCTTTATTGGCTATGTATTAGTTAATAGTAAGGCGAGTGCCGAGGAAAAAGACAATGAAAACATAACAGAGGGTAGTGATTTACAATCATCAGAAAAGCTAGATAGGTTGTCCATAAAATTAATGGAAGGGCTTCCATCACCAGTTGAGAACTATGTTGATTTGCAAGGTAAAAAAAAGCTTCTAGATCAAGCATTGAAAGGCCAAACTATAGTCATTATTAGTGGTGCAGGAGGAATGGGTAAGAGCACTTTAGCAGCTCAATATGCGCATGAATGCGAGCAACGAAAAGATATGCAAGTCGTATGGGTTAAAGGTACACAGATAGAGGAAGAGTTCTTTCGCTTGGCTGCCCTTTTGGGAATCGAAACTAGTGGTTTAAACAACGAACTTATTAGGAATTTGGTGTATGGAAACTTACAAATGCTTTATGATAGAAAATCCCTTTTATTTATCTTTGACAATGTAGAGACAAAAGAGAAAATAAAGGGGTATTTAATCAACCTACCTAATACTGCTAAAGTAATCATCACTGCCAGGAATGGGGGTCTATTAGACGGAATAGAATCATTTCGTGTCAAAGGTTTTAAACAGAAAGAAGCTACTTCTTATTTAAGGCAAGCACTTACAATAAGTGAAGAAGAGGCAAAAAAAATAATCAATGTTGTAGGTGATGAATCTCCATTTAGATTATCGATAGTAGTGGCGTATTTAAAAAATCATCCTTCAACGAGTGTACACGAGCTAATTGAAAAATATCTGAAAATTAAAGGAGGTTACAGTGACAATCAAGAAATCTACCCTGAAATAGAAATACTATTTAGAAATTTAAAACATGATAGTTCAACGGGATGGAAATTATTGAAATATCTAGCTTATCTGGATGCAGAAGGAGTCTCAATGAAATTGATAAGAGAAATTATGGAGCAGACAGTCAATGAACTAGAAGAAGCCATAAATAAACTAAAAGAATTGTCATTGATAAAAGCCAATGAAAGAAAAGTGAAAATAACGCATAGGATCATCCAAGAAGAAACGAAAAAAGCGTTGAGTGAAGAAGATAAAACCCAATATCAAAAAATATTAGAAAAACTAATCCACGAAGTAGATCGACAATTTCCAAATGTTAATAATAACCCACAAAACTGGGAAAAAGTGATGAAGATAGTCAGTCATGCAAAAGTCTTAATAGAGGAAACAAAAGAAATAAATCAAAGTGCTGATGGCAGAAATCAATTGCTATCAAAAATAGGGGCTTATTTTTATTATATGAATTTTAATTATAAAGAAGCGATAAAATATTGGGAAGAATTATTAAAAAATCAAATGAGTATTCATACAACAGGTCACCCTGATGTTGCAACCTCACTCAATAATATAGGGAGAGCTTACAAAAATTTAGGAGGAATAGAGAATGTGAAAAAAGGACTTCAATGCTTAGAAGCATCCCTCAAAATGAGACAAGCGTTATTTCCTTATAATCACCGAGCTGTAGCAAGCTCACTGAATAATGTAGGGCTAGCTTACAAACATTTAGGAGGAACAGAGAATGTGCAAAGGGGATTGCAGTACTTGGAGAAATCCCTCCAAATGAATGAAGTGCTACATCCTGGTAATCACTCCAATGTAGCAAACTTACTCAATAATGTAGGGAGGGCTTATCAAGCTTTAGGAGAAGCAGAGAATCTGAAAGAAGGACTCCAATATCTAGAAGCATCTCTCCGAATGAGGCAACACCTATTTCCTGGAAATCACCCGGATGTAGCAGTTTCACTGAATAACGTAGGGGAAGTTTATCGAGATTTAGGAGGAGCAGAAAATTTGCAAAAAGGGTTCCAATACCTAGAAGAATCTATCAAAATGAGACAAGCCCTATTCCCTGACAATCACCCCGATGTAGCAAAATCACTTCATAATGTAGGCTTGACTTACCAATATTTAGGAGGAACAAAGAATTTGCAAAAAGGACTCCAATACATGGAAGCATCCCTTAAAATGACACAAACGCTATTCCCTGGCAATCATCCCGCTGTAGCAAGCTCACTTAATTATCTAGGGCTGACTTACCAAGATTTAGGTGATGTCGATAAAGCTCTAGAATATTTGAAACAAGCTTACAGTATGAATTTAATCTTGTTTAATGAGGATTATTCCCAAGTAAAAGAAATTAAATCAGCTATAGAATCATTACAGCCCGACTTTTTCCTAAGTCAAGGTGCTGGGCAGATCTTACAACAACAATCCTGTTTAGGAGGCAATCGAATAGGATCTGAATGTCGTTGGATGCTTGCTTCTCGGCAGACAATGAATGATGAACTTAAGACATTAAAACAGGGAATTCAACAATCTGTTTTGAATGATATAAGTAAAATAGTGGAGACCCATGGATGGACTAATATTGGCTTGTTTGGCTCTGACTATGGTGTCAAGGGATATATAGAGAAGAGATATTTAGAAGGCAAATTAAAAGGATTAGGCAATAATAGCAGTAGCGAGAATATAGAATTTGCGCAAATGCTATGCTTTGAATCCATGAATCTAGGAATAATGAAGTCTAGAAAGAAACCGTATGAAGTTGTAGAAGGGTTTACTCGAGACAATCCCGAATTAGTAAAAAAGATAGCAATAGAACATCCAGAGTTTTTTGTCGACGGTTCGATCGTGGAGGCTTGTATTAGAGCGATACCGAATGATAAATCCTTCGAAGAATATATCTTAAAACATGTGAAATATATGGGCATGGAATTGAGGCAAGGAAAAGGAATTTAAAAACTCAGAAATTGAGAAATAATCAAATATTTAAGTAACATAAAAAATGCTAAAGAAACTCATCACCAAGAATTACAACTTCATTAAAACAGATAACCGTTCAATGTTAATAAAAACTTTTACCAGCCTTAGAAAAGTGACGAATGAGAATAATCCTTCGGAAATAAATAAAAGAAAAATTAAGTTTTCTCTGGGACCTGATTATCAAAGGAATGACTGTAGTGAAAGTATGAGAGTAAATAAAAATAATGATTCCAATAAAAGTTTGGAGGAATGGAATGTTTTTAGTTACTTTTTGTTGGTAGTAGGCTTTATGGGATATGTATTAGTCAATAGTAAGGTGGCGAGTGCCGAGGAAGAAGAAAATGAAAACAAAATAGAGGGTAGTGATTTACAATTAGCAGAAAAACTCGAAAGGTTGTCCATAAAATTAATGGAATGGCTTCCTGCGCCAATAGAGAACTATGTAGATTTGCAAGGTAAAAAAAAGCTTCTAGATCAAGCATTGAAAGGCCAAACTATAGTGGTTATTAGTGGAGCCGGAGGTATGGGTAAGAGCACTTTAGCAGTTCAATATGCGCATGACTGCGAGCAACGAAAAGATATTCAAGTTATATGGGTTAAAGGTGCTCAGATAGAGGAAGAGTTCTTTCGCTTGGCTGCCCTTTTGAAGATCGAAACCAGTGGCTTAAACAATGAACTTATTAAAAACTTGGTGTTTGGGAACTTACAAATGCTTTTTGATAGAAAATTCCTTTTATTTATCTTCGATAATGTAGAGACTAAAGAGAAAATAGAAAAATATTTAATCAACCTACCTAATACTGCTAAAGTGATCATCACAACCAGGAATGGGGATTTATTGAATGGAATAAAATCATTTCGTGTCAAAGGTTTTAAGCGAGAAGAAGCGACATTTTACTTAAGGCAAGCCCTTAGAACAAGTGAAGAAGAATCTAAACAAATAATCAATATAGTTGGAGAATCTCCATTTAGATTATCGATAGTAGCAGCGTATTTAAAAAACCACCCTTCAATGAATGTAGGCGAATTGACTGAAAAGTATCTTCGAGTTAAAACAGGCTTCAGCACCGATGAAGAAATCTATCCTGAAGTAGAAAGGTTATTTAGAAATTTAAAAGAGGAGAGTCCAAAGGCTTGGGAATTATTGAAATATCTAGCTTATATGGATGCTGAGGGGGTATCAGTGACATTAATTGGGGAAATCCTGGGTCAAAGAGTTAATGAACTAGAGGAATCGATAAATAAAATCAAGGAGTTATCATTAATAAAAGCCAATGAAAAAACACTGAAAGTTACACATAGGATAATACAGGAAGAAACAAGGAAATCCATAGAAAAAGAAGATAAGGAACAAAAAGAAGAAGAAAGATTATTAGCAAAATTGGTATGTGAATTGAATAAAAAGTGGCCTAATATTGACTATCAATCAAATGAACTGAAAGACGTGTCTGAGCTAGCAAGGCAGGGTAAAGAAGTGATAGCAGTTGGAAATTTTGAAATTGAGAATATAGAAGATTTACTAGAGAAAATAGGGAATTATTATCTTTATAGAGTTTTTGATTACAGAGAAGCAATATATTGCTGGGAACAAGCTTTGAACCGAAGAAATCATATCCATACCACTCGACATGTGGATGTAGTGCGTTCATTAGAATATCTTGGGATAGCTTGTCAACAATTAGGGGGAGAAGAGAATATTTTAAAAAGCTTAAAGTATCACGAAGAAGCACTTAAAATGTTGCAAGGGTTATATTCTGGGAATCATCCCGATATAGCAAAGTCATTCAATAGTGTTGGCATAGCTTATCAGGAATTAGAAGGGACAGAGAATATTTTGAAAGGCCTAAAGTATCACGAAAAGGCACTTAAAATGTTGCAAGGATTATATTCTGGAAATCATCCCGATCTGGCAAGGACATTAAATAATGTTGGTTTAGCTTATAAGGCATTAGGAGGGACAGAGAATATTTTAATAAGCTTAAAGTATCAAAAAGAAGGGCTTAAAATGCGTCAAACGTTGTATCCCGGCAATCATTCCGATGTAGCAAAGTCATTAAATAATATTGGCTTAGCTTATAACGTATTGGGAGGGACAGGGAATATTTTGAAAGGCCTAAAGTATCAAGAAGAAGGGCTTAAGATGCGACAAGTGTTATATCCTAGCAATCATCCTGAGGTGGCAGGATCATTAAATAATGTTGGCTCAGCTTATAAGGCATTAGGAGGAACAGGGAATATTTTGAAAGGCCTAAAGTATCAAGAAGAGGGACTTAAAATATTTCAAGCGTTGTATCCTGGAAACCATCCCAATGTAGCAAGCTTATTAAATAATGTTGGCTTAGCTTATAAAGAATTAGGAGGGGAAGAGAATATTTTAAAAAGTCTAAAGTATCAAGAAGATGCACTAAAGATACGTCAAGCGTTATATCCTGGCAATCATCCGGCTGTAGCAAGATCATTTAATAATATTGGTCAAGCTTATAGAAAATTAAGAGGGGAAGAGAATATTTCAAAAGGCCTAAAGTATCAAAAAGCGGGACTTGAAATGCATCAAGCGTTATATCCTGGCAATCACCCCGCTGTAGCAAGCTCACTAAATAGTGTTGGAGAAGCTTATGGAGAATTAGGAGGGACAGAGAATATTTTAAAAAGTCTAAAAAATCACGAAGAGGCACTTAAGATGTTTCAAGGACTATATTCAGGCAATCATCCCGATGTAGCAAACTCATTAAACAATGTTGGAAAAGCTTATGAGGGATTAGGAGGGACAGAGAATATTTTAAAAGGATTAAAGTATCACGAAGAAGCACTGACTATGTATCAAGAGCTATTTCCTAGAAGTAATCCCTATGTATTAAAATCATTACTGTCTACTGGAATAGGTTATGAACAATTAGGAGATACCTATAAAGCCCTTGAATATTACAAACAAGCTTATGGTATGTTTTTTGTTAATGAAGATTATGAGTTGATGCAAACAGTAAAATCTAGGATTGAATTATTAGAACCCAAATTTTTTGACGAACAAAATTTGGGAAAATTAGTAAAACAAATCGACTGTGGAGAGGGGAATAAAGTAAGATCGGAATGTCGGTGGATGATTAGTTCAAGAGGGAAAGTTGACAATGATTTATTAATATTAAAGAAAAAAATACAAGAGAGCGTTTTAAATAATATAGTCGAATCCGTAGAAACTTATGGATGGAGTTATGGATGGTCTCGATACGACTGGGGAGTTAAGGGATATATAACACAAAACTATCTTGCTCGTAAATTGGAGGAATTAGAAAATAACAAAGACAATATAGAACTTGCGCAAATGTTGTGTTTTGAAGCGATGAATTTAGGAATAATGAAATCAGCAAAGAAACCTTATGAAGTTGTAGAAAAATTTACACAAGCGAATGTAGAATTGGTCAAAAAGATAGCTGTAGAACATCCAGAGTTTTTTGTAGATGGATCGATAATAGAAGCATGTGTTAGAGCAATGCCCGAAGATGAGACGTTTGCTGAGCATATATTAAGACATGTAAAATATATGGGAATCGGATCGATCAAAGGAGAAGACATTTAAAAACTAAAAAATCAAGAAATGATCAAACATCAAAGAAAAGTAAAAATATGTTAAAGCAACTGATAACTAGAAATTACGATTTTGTGATAAAAAATACGACTCAAATATTGTATAAGGTTTCTACAGACTATAGGAAAATAGCAAAGAACAATCACTATTGTTTGAGGATAAATAAAAGAGGTATAAGGTTTTCTCAGAGATTTGACTATCAAAATAAAGATTGTAGTGAAATAGTGAAAGTAAATAAAAATAATGGTTCTTGTAAAAGCATGGAGCAATGGAATATTGTCAGTTACTTTTTGTTAGTAGTAGGCATTATGGGCTATGTATTAGTCAATAGTAAGACGAGTGCCGAGGAAAAAGACAATGAAAACATAACAGAGGGTAGCGACTTACAATTACCAGAAAAGCTCGGGTTGTCCCAAAAATTAATGAAAGGGCTTCCAGCACCAGTTGAGAACTACGTTGATTTGCAAGGTAAAAGAAAGCTTCTGGATCAAACATTGAAAAGCCAAGATATAGTTGTCATTAGTGGAGCAGGAGGGATGGGTAAGAGTACTTTAGCAGCTCAATATGGGCATGAGTGCCAGCAACGAGATGATATGAAGGTCGTATGGATTAAAGGCACTCAGATAGAGGAAGAATTCTTTCGTTTGGCTGCTCTTTTGGGAATCGAAACTAATGGCTTAAACAATGGACTCATTAGAAATTTGGTGTATGGAAACTTACAAATGCTTTTTGATAGAAAAGTTCTATTATTTATCTTCGATAATGTAGAGACAAAAGAGAAAATAGAAAAATATTTAATCAACCTACCTAATTCTGCTAAAGTAATCATCACTGCCAGGAATGGGGATCTATTAGAGGGAATAAAACCTTTTCGTGTCAAAGGTTTTAAGCAAGAAGAAGCTACATTTTATTTAAAGCAATCCGTTAAAATCAGTGAAAAAGAGGCTAAACAGATAATTAATGTAGTAGGTGAATCCCCTTTTAGATTATCGATAATAACAGCCTATGTAAAAAACTACCCATCAAGGAATGTCAATGAATTGACTGAAAAGTATCTTCAAATTAAAAGAGGCCAGATAGAGAATGAAGCAATCTATCCTGAAGTAGAAATGCTATTTAGAAATCTAAAAAAGGATAGCCCAAAGGGATGGGAATTATTGAAATATTTAACATATCTGGATGCCGAAGGAGTGTCAGTGCAGTTGATCGGAATAATCATGGATCAAACAGTCAATGAACTACAAGAAGCCATAAATAAACTAAGGGAGATGTCATTAGTAAAAGCCAATGAAAGGAAAGTGAAAGTAACGCATAGGATAGTACAAGAGGAAACGAAAAAAGCGTTGAATGAAGAAAATAAAAGCCAATCTCAAAAGATATTAGAAAAACTAATCCAAAAAGTAGATCGAGAGTTTCCAATAGTTAATGAAAATCCAGAAAACTGGGGAAAAGTGATGGAGATAATCAGTCATGCGAAAATGTTAATAGAGGAAACGAAAGAGGAGAATCAGACTGCTGCTAGCAGAGATAATTTACTATTAAAAATTGGAGCTTATTTTTATTATATAAATTTTAATTATAGAGAGGCAATAAACCATTGGGAAGAATTATTAAAGCATCAAACGAGTATTCATACAGAAAGCCGTCCCGATGTAGCAAGCTTATTCAATAATATAGGGTGGGCTCACCAAAATTTAGGTGGGACAGAGAATATGAAAAAAGGACTTCAATACTACGAAGCATCGCTGAAAATGAATCAAGAGCTATATTATTCTGGCAATCACCCCGATGTTGCAAGCTCACTCAGTAATGTAGGAATGGCTTACGGAAATTTAGGAGGAACAGGGAATGTTAAAAAAGGACTCCAATACCAAAAAGCATCGCTAAAAATGAGGCAAGCACTATTTCCTGGCGATCACCCCGATGTTGCAAGCTCACTCAATAATGTAGGGTTGATTTATGGAGATTTAGGAGGGGCAGGAAATATTAAAAAAGGACTCCACTACCACGAGGCATCGCTGAAAATGAGGCAAGAGCTATATTCTGGCAATCATGCCGATGTTGCAAGGTCACTCAATAATGTAGGGCTGGCTTACCAAAATTTAGGAGGAACAGAGAATGTGCAAAAAGGACTCCAATATCAAGAGGCATCGCTGAAAATGAGGCAAGCTCTATTTCCTGGTAATAACCCCGCTGTTGCAAGATCACTCAATAACGTAGGGAGGGCTTACCAAGATTTAGGAGGAACAGAAAATATTAAAAAAGGACTCCAATATCTAGAAGCATCGCTAAAAATGAGGCAAGCTCTATTTCCTGGAAATCAACCCGATGTTGCAAGCTCACTCAATAATATAGGGGGGGCTTACAGGGCACTAGGAGGAACAGAGAATATGAAAAGAGGACTCCAATACCTAGAAGCATCGCTAAAAATGAGGCAAGCTCTATTTCCTGGAAATCAACCCGATGTAGCAATCTCATTAAATAATGTACAACTGACTTACCAAGATTTAGGCGATCTTAATAAAGCTTTAGAATATTTAAAACAAGCTTACGGCATTAATTCAAGTATGTTTGACGAGGATTATGCCCAAACAAAAGCAATAAAATCAGCTATAGAATCATTACAACCCGATTTCTTCGTCAATCAAGGTGATGCACAGATCTTCCAACAACAATCCTGTCTAGGAGGCAATCGAATAGGATCTGAGTGCCGCTGGATGATTGCTACTCGTCAGACAATGAATGATGAGCTAATAACGTTAAAACAAGGGATTCAAAAATCTGTTTTGAATGAGATTGTTAAAGCAGCAGAGAATTATGGGTGGACTAATATTAGCTTACTAGGATCGGACTATGGTGTCAAGGGCTATATAGAAAAGAGACATTTAGAAGATAAATTAAAAGGATTAAGCAATAATAGCAGTAGCGAGAATATAGAATTTGCCCAAATGCTATGCTTTGAATCCATGAACCTAGGACTAATGAAGTCGAAAAAGAAACCGTATGAAGTGGTAGAAGGATTTACTAGAGAAAATCCCGATTTGGTGAAAAAGATAGCCGAAGAACATCCAGAATTTTTTGTCGATGGATCAATTGTCGAGGCTTGTATTAAAGCGATGCCTAATGATAAATCGTTTGAAGAACATCTATTAAAACATGTGAAATATATGGGCATGGAATTGAGACAAGAAAGAATAGTTTAGCAATAAAGAAATCACCAAAATAAAATTATCCAGTAGCTATGTTGAAATTAATCACGAGAAGAAACTGCCATTTTGGCATAAAAGATAACGCGCAAAGATCAGTCAAAGTTTTTGCTAACTGTAGGATAACAAAGAATCACTACTCTTGTTCCAAAGCAAATAGAGTGAAAATTAATTTTTCTCAGGGGCAATATTGTGAAAATCAAAGCTGTAGCGCAATAGTGAGTGTAAATAAAAATAAGGATCACGATAAAAGTATAAAGGAATGGAATGTGATCAGTTTTATTTTGTTAGCAGTAGGAGTTATGGGATATGTATTAGTCAATAATAAAGCAAGTGCGGATGAAGATGCTGATGAAAGCAAAATAGACGGTAATAGTTTGCAATCGAAAGAAGAACTCGATGGATTGTCCTTAAGATTAACAGAAGGACTTCCAGCTCCAGTCGAAAACTATGTAGATTTGCAAGGTAAAAAAGAGCTTCTGGATGAAAAATTGAAGAACGAAGACATAATAGTGATAAGTGGAGCTGGAGGTATGGGAAAAAGTACCTTAGCTACACAATATGGTAATGAGTGCCAGCAAAGAAAAGATACGCAGGTAATATGGATTAAAGGAACGCAGATCGAAGAAGAATTTTTTCGTCTTGGAGAAATTTTAGGGATAGCTACTCAGGGTTTAGGTAGCGAAATGATTAGAAATTTAGTCTATGGAAATTTGGAAAGCCTTTTTAAAAACAAGCACTTGCTTTTTATTTTTGATAATGTAGAGACGCAAGAAAAAATAGCGAAGTATTTAATCAATATACCCACTACAGCAAAAGTAATCATCACTGCGAGAAATGATGATTTACTAGTGGGAATAAAGGCTATTAAAGTCAAAGGCTTTAATAAAGAAGAAGCTTCTTTTTATTTAAAAGCAACCCTTAAAGTCAGTGAAGGAGAATCTAAAGAGATAATCAATACAGTCAGTGAGTCGCCCTTTAGGCTATCGGTGGTAGTGGCGTACTTAAAAAATCACCCCTTAATGAAGGTAGAAGAGTTTATAAAAATATATCTTAGGTATAAAGAAAACGCGATAAGCAATGAGGAAATATACCCAGAAGTAGAAATGGTATTTGGGGATTTAAAAAATAAGTCTCCTCAAGGATGGGAAATGTTGAAATATTTAGCGTATATGGACGCAGAAGGAGTGATGGAGTCGTTTATTAGAGAAATTACAAAACAAACAAGAGATGAATTGGAGGAAGCAATCAATAATTTAAGAGAATTATCGTTAATAAAAATAGTCCATAGTGAAAATGAAATAACATTAAAAATAACTCATAGAATTGTCCAAGGTGAAACAAAAAAAGCGCTAGTAGAAGAAGATGATACACAAATAGTGAAAATATTAGAGAAATTGATTAGTGAACTAAATAAAGTAATGTTAGAAGTAGACCGTAATCCAGAAAAATGGAAAGAAGCGAGTCAATGGATAAAACATGGAGAAGTGGTAATGGAGGAAGTGAAGAAAAATAATATTTCATTTATAGAAAGAAAAGAAGTGGCAATAAAACTAGCAGCGTATAATTATTATATAAAATCTAACTATAAAGAGGCAATAAAGTATTGGGAAGAAGTGTTAGAGTGTGAAATAAAACTTTATCCCGGAAATCACCCTGATGTAGCAAATTCACTCAATCATTTAGGGATGGCATATCAGGACTTAAGAGGAGAAGAGAATGTAAGGCGTGGGTTAGAATACATAGAAGAAGGACTGAAGATGAGGCAAGCATTATATCCCGGAAACCACCCTGATTTAGCAAGGTCACTTAATAATGTAGGGCGGGCTTACGCAGCCTTAGAAGGAGAAGAGAATATGAGGCAAGGGTTAGGATACCTAGAAGAAGGGCTGAAGATGATGCAAGCATTATATCCCGGAAATCACCCTGATTTAGCATTGTCACTCAGTACTGTAGGGTCGGCTTATAACGAGTTAGGAGGAGAAGAGAATATGAGGCGTGGGTTAGAATACCTAGAAGAAGGGCTGAAGATGATGCAAGCATTCTATCTCGGAAATCACCCTGATTCAGCAGAGTCACTCAGTACTATAGGGATGGCGTATCGAGACTTAGGAGGAGAAGAGAATGTGAGGCGTGGGTTAGAATACCTAGAAGAAGGGCTGAAGATGAGTCAAGCATTCTATCCCGGAAATCACCCTTCTGTAGCAAATTTACTCAATAATGTAGGGCTGGCGTATCGAGACTTAGGAGGAGAAGAGAATATGAGGCAAGGGTTAGGATACCTAGAAGAAGGGCTGAAGATGAGTCAAGCATTCTATCCCGGAAATCACCCTTCTGTAGCAAATTCACTCAATAATGTAGGGATGGCGTATCGAGACTTAGGAGGAGAAGAGAATGTGAGGCGTGGGTTAGGATACCTAGAAGAAGGGCTGAAGATGAGTCAAGCATTCTATCCCGGAAATCACCCTTCTGTAGCAAATTCACTCAATAATGTAGGGCTGGCGTATCGAGACTTAGGAGGAGAAGAGAATGTGAGGCAAGGGTTAGGATACCTAGAAGAAGGGCTGAAGATGAGTCAAGCATTATATCCCGGAAATCACCCTTCTGTAGCAAATTTACTCAATAATGTAGGGATGGCATATCAGGACTTAGGAGGAGAAGAGAATGTAAGGCGTGGGTTAGAATACCTAGAAGAAGTACTGAAGATGAGTCAAGCATTATATCCCGGAAATCACCCTGATTTAGCAAGGTCACTTAATAATGTAGGGCTGGCGTATCAAGCCTTAGGAGGAGAAGAGAATGTGAGGCAAGGGTTAGAATACCTAGAAGAAGGACTGAAGATGAGTCAAGCATTATATCCCGGAAATCACCCTGATTTAGCAAGGTCACTTAATAATGTAGGGCTGGCGTATCAAGCCTTAGGAGGAGAAGAGAATGTGAGGCAAGGGTTAGGATACCTAGAAGAAGGGCTGAAGATGAGTCAAGCATTATATTCCGGAAATCACCTTTCTGTAGCAAATTTACTCAATAATGTAGGGATGGCGTATCGAGACTTAGGAGGAGAAGAGAATGTGAGGCAAGGGTTAGAATACCTAGAAGAAGGGCTGAAGATGAGTCAAGCATTCTATCCCGGAAATCACCCTTCTGTAGCAGCTTCACTCAATAATGTAGGGCTGGCGTATCGAGACTTAGGAGGAGAAGAGAATGTGAGGCAAGGGTCAGAATACCTAGAAGAAGGGCTGAAGATGAGTCAAGCATTATATCCCGGAAATCACCCTGATTTTGTAAAGAAAGATAATCGTTCTCTATTAATAAAAACTTTAAGGAGTTTTACAAGTCAAAGAAGAGTAGTAAGGGATCGTAATTATTATTGGGATGTAAATAGAAAGAGAAAGAATTTTTCTGTGCCATCTGATTGTAAAAATAATGATCCCTATAAAGGCATGGGGCAATGGAATATTGTCTATTTTTTTTTGTTAGTAATAGGAATGACCGGATATGTATTAGTTAATAGTAAGGCGAATGCAGATGAAGAAAAAAAATGAAAACATAACAGATAGTAGTGACTTGCAATCATCAGAAAAGCTCGAGGGATTGTCCAAAAAATTAATGGAAGGACTGCCTGAGCGAGTTGAGAATTATGTAGATTTGCAAGGTAAAAGAGATCTTCTGGATCAAAAATTAAAAACCCAAGATATAGTGGTAATTAGTGGAGCAGGAGGTATGGGTAAAAGCACTTTAGTAGCTCAATATGGGCATGAGTGCCAGCAAAGAGGATATATGCAAGTTATGTGGATTAAAGGCACGCAGATCGAAGAAGAATTTTTTCGTCTTGGAGAAATTTTAGGGATAGCAACTAAGGGTTTAGATAGCGAAATGATTAGAAATTTAGTCTATGAAAATTTGGGAAGCTTTTTAAAAACAAGCCCTTACTTTTTATTTTTGATAATGTAGATACGAAAGAAAAAATAAAGAAGTATTTAATCAACTTACCAACTACAGCAAAAATAATCATCGCTGCCAGAAATGAGGATTTACTA
>JABDAI010000008.1 GCA_013289195.1 Verrucomicrobiota bacterium | reverse complement strand
AAAACCACTGAGATATAAGCCTGAGAATATTTCCTAGTGAATGACGTTTTCCAGAAGGATTACGAGGATCAGGTACTGAGAAAGTCCAAAGTCTGGTGTCGATTGTATTGTCTGTTTCTTTAGTCAAATATTTTTTCATAATAAATATCTAGTGTGGATATTTTTTATGAAAAATCGAGAACTAAATAGCCCTAGAGTTTTGATAGATTACAAAAAAAAGATTGTATTGATCACAGAATGTCATTATAACATATAAATGCTTTATTATTTTTTATGAAATCGTTTCCCAAGCTTAAAACAAGGTTTTTTATTTTGATCGCTATATTGATTAGTTCTTTTATGCGATTTGCTTGTGCTGAAAACTTGGATGACACATTTCCAGCCGAATTCAGTCTTGCTAGCCTCAATGGGAAGAACGGTTTTGTTATTAAGGGAATTAACGGAAGCGGCGGTTCAATTGGATCATCAGTCAGTGGCGCAGGAGATATTAATGGAGATGGTATTGCTGATATTCTCATAGGGGCTCCAGATGCTATTAAGGGTGCAGGCCAAACTTATATAATCTTTGGCAGCGATAAAGGATGGCCTTCAGCACTGAATATTGACCATATCAATAATGGCCTGATCGTTAATGGCGTTAATGATGGAGATCATAGTGGATATTCCGTCAGTAAAGCTGGTGACTTCAATGGGGACGGCATCGATGATATTTTGATTAGTGCTCCTCAGGCCAATAACTCTGCAGGTCAAAGCTATGTTCTCTTTGGTAATAAGCAGGGGTTGCCTTTAGAAATTAATCTTAGCGATCTTGATGGTAATAATGGTTTTACCATTAACTGTTCTCTAGTTGGAGCTAAAGAGTGTGGTATTGCCCTATATGGAGGAGGCGATTTCAATGGGGATGGCATAGCCGATATTTTGCTGGGTACGCAGGATATAGCAACCTATGTAGTATTTGGTGGTAGAAAGCAGTGGCCTGCGACTATTGACCTTCTTAAAGTCAATGGTACTGATGGTTTTGCTATACGTGGTAAAAATGGCATTGTCGGAATTCTCGGTTATTCTGTTACAAGTATAGGAGATATCAATGCAGATAGTATAGCCGATATTCTAATTATGGTTGCCGTTAACACTGTAATGCGAAACTTTGTACTATTTGGAAGTAAAAGAGAATGGCCCGCAGTATTTGACATTTCAGATTCCAATGGGATTAATGGATTTTTTATAGATGGTCTTAGGAATGGTCATCCACGTAAAAATGCAGTAGGAGACGTCAATGGAGATGGCATCGATGATCTCTGGCTTGCTGACGGCAGCGAATCCATTGTTAGCCATATAGTGTTTGGCAGCAAAGAGCAATGGCCTGCTGCAATTGATATTACGACCCTCGATAGCGACAAAGGCTTTGCTATCAAAGGGTTTAAAAAAGCGTGGTATTTTGTTCAAGGTGGAAGGGGCGATGTCAATGGCGATGGTATCGATGACATGTTAATTGGGGGTGTTGCTCGCTCTGACCTAGGGGAAAGCTATGTAGTATTTGGCCGTAAAAAATGGCCTGAGACAATTAATGTTACGAATCTCGATGGCAACAATGGCTTTGTAATACGGAGTCTTAAGAAAGGAGATCTTCTGGGTAGTTCCCTATGCATAGCAAAAGATATCAATGGTGATGGTATCGATGATATTTTAATTAACGCTCCTAATGTGCTTCAAACGGGAGGACAAACTTATGTGGTGTTTGGGCGTGCGAAAAAAACTTATGACTGGCTGACAGCAGTAATAAGTACTGTTGTTTTATTATCTATGGGTATTTGTACTGGATATACCTGTTATCTTTATTATAGTCATGCACCAATTCCCTCCCCGCCAACGACAACGCCAACTATAACAGACCCCTTGATAATTTATTGAATTAATATTTCGTAGAAAAATAGGTGATGATTTAAATATTTTGCGTGGGCTTATCGAGGAAAAGAGGTATTACATCTCTTCTTCTCTCTCTTGGATAAGTGAATCAGGAGTGAAAAATTTTCTTGAAATATTTGAGAATAATAATTATTACTTTATAAGTAATAAAAGAGACCATATATACTAACCAATAAATTCACCGATAATATTTACAATACTGAAGAATACTGGATTTAGAGAGAAAAGCAAGAATCTTATTTTGGGTTTTAGAAAAGTTTGCTCGACTGTAAAGGAACAAGGTAGTCGAATTAAGGATATAAACCGTCGATATTTTTTGAGTCATAGCAAAAAACTCTTAGTTTTATCCAACATAAAAATTGCAGCGAAAGAAACTTAGTTGATATTAATTATCAAAATAGAGAGTCTACCAATGCCATAGATAGAAAAACATGGAATCTTTCTGCTTGGGCTGCAATTATTGGGAGTATATTTGCGTATTTGTGGATAAATAAGCCTGCGCAAGCTGAAGAGGAAGTGAAGAATAAAGTTTCGAAAGATTTGGAAAATGATCAAGTAAAATTACTTACAAAAGATAATTTTAGGGAAATATGTCTTCATTTGAAAAGGAATTCATCTGTTAGTTGGCAATTATTGCAGTATATGGCTTATCTTGATGCAGAAGGAATATCTGTAGACTTCATTATTTCATTGATGGGGCTAACACGAGAAGAGCTACAAAAACACGTAAATGAGTTAAAAAGGATGTCACTCGTGAGTGTTGGGGGGGCCAGAGGATGAAAAAAGACTGAAAATAACTCATAGGATAGTGCAAGAAGAAACTAAGCAAGCACTGATGAAAGAGGATGTAACGAAAGTTAAGGTTGTCCTGGAGAAATTATTAAGAGAATTTAATAGCATTCTTAATGCAGTAAGAAAAAATGATGATAGTTATGAAAATTTCTGCGATTTGATCCCACATGCTAAAACATTAATTAATGAAGCAAAAACGATGGATTTAATTATTAAAGAGCGTGCAATGTTAATAGTAGTTCTTGGATGGCACTATCGTAAAACAGGGGACGATGAACAGGCATTAGATTATTGGACGGAATTATTGAATAATCAAAAATTGATTAATGCTTTAGATTCAACCAATCTATTTAAAGCAAGATTGCTTCAGAAGATAAGTAAGGCTTATATCAATTTAGAAGGAGAGGAAAATATTCGAAAAGGTTTGCGGTCAGCTGAAGATTGCTTACAAATATTCCAACGCGATTTTCCTAGAAATCATAAAGAGATAGGTCTGGTATTCTCATACATGGGGAATGCTTATTAAACTGAAAGATAATCAAAAGAGTATCAAAAGTTATCAAGAAGCTCTTAAAATTTTTCGAGACCTTCCTTCTATTGATTCAAAACATATGGAAAGAGCATTAACGGGGCTTGGTGACGCTACTTATTTTCAAAGAGGAATCAATGAATTAGAAAGAAAAAGAAAAGGATTAAAATATGCAGAAGAAGCCTTAATTTGGCATTACAAACATGTTCCGGAAAATAATATTAATACCGCGTATTTAATAGAAAATCTTGAATTATTATATCGATTTCTAGGTGATGAAATTAAGAGTTTAGAATATAAAAAACAAGCTTATAGTATTTTTCTGTCTCTTGGAGCATGGGTATTTAGTTCTCGATTTTCCCACCAAAAACTCATCTGACCTTCTAAACAAAAAGTGAAATAACAATGAGAAAATCCAGGCTACGGTACAAAAAATTTTTGACGAATGAGAGGAAAATGTTGACTAAGAACCGAGAAACGGTGTTTAAAATTCATAGAATAAAGACAAATCAATAAAGCGTTAGCTTTCAAGTCTTTATTCAATCTTTCCTCTTTTTTGTACCGTAGCCTAGAGAAAATCAATAAATCAGGTAAAAATTACTAAAACATTTTGTGAAAAATATTGAGAACTAAATACCCCTGACACTCCGGTCTCTTACAAATTTTTTCCTTATATAGAGCAAAATATTTATGCCAAATCTCATTTTAGAATGAGATTTGGCATAAGTTTCGAAAGAAGTCTAATGAGATTTCTATGTAAGGTTTCACTTCAGGATTGCATTCAATGTGGCGATCTCTAAATTAAATTATAATGAAACATACTAGAAGGACAAAAATTAGGCTTTATATTGTAATCTGCGTCATAATACTCGCTTTCCTTGTCTTTGATAAGATGAGAGAGAAACGTAGATACGGGGAAAATGGGATAGCTGAAGCTTCTGTGACTACTATGCCGCAATGGACTTTGCGAGATTTAGATGGAAATAAAATTAATTCCAAACTTTTTAAAGGGGATGTCGTTCTTATAACTTTTTGGTCAATTGATTGCGATGCCTGCCTTGAAGAAGTTTCTGTATTTAAGGATCTACAAACTAAATATGGCGAGAAAGGATTTAAAATATTAGCGGTAAGTTTGGATGCGCGCGATGATGTCGATGTGAAAGGTTTTGCAAGAGGAGAAAATATTAATTATATTGTTCTCAAAGGTAATGCGACTATGGTTAAGAAATTTGCGCATGTGAAGGAAGTGCCAGAATCGTTTCTATTTAATCGTGCAGGCGATCTCATCTATTATACTTTAGGTAAAATAGATTTAGATAAAGTGAATTCATTGATTGAAAGTTCGCTCTGATTTTAATAAGGACTATGAAATTGAGATTAGGATTGAAATGGCTTTATTTGTTTTTGTGCTTAGTAATATTCTTTGGTTTTTCTACGAATATGGAAGCATCTTCAGGATATAGTGGAGAATCCATATTGCCATTTGATTCTAAAATTTATAATGATAGTAATATTTCCAGTCTTTGGGATATACTCAAATATCGAGTTGTAACAGAGCCATTTAATTTAGTAGCAACCATTATTTTCTTGCTAGCAATTATACATACTTTTTTAGCAGCTAGAATTTCGAATTTGGCAAAATATTATGATAAAATTTATAAAAATGGATCTTATAGGGCAGAAATTTTGCATGTACTCGGGGAAGTGGAGGCTATTTTTGCGCTATGGTTATTTCCATTAATTATTGCTATTACCTTCTTTTTTGGATGGAAGGAAGTTGGGGCCTATTTAAATAAAGTCAATTATACGGAAGCTATATTTGTCGTGGTGATTATGGCGATATCGGCAACAAAGCCGATAATTCATCTTGCAGAGATTGCGTTAAAATTTCTGGCACGTTTAGGGAAGTGTTCTCCAGGTGCATGGTGGTTTTCTATTCTAACAGTGGGTCCTCTTTTAGGATCTTTTATTACGGAACCTGCTGCAATGACTATTTCTGCAATGCTATTGGCTCAGCAATTTTATGATTTGAAGCCGTCGTCAAAGCTAGCTTATGCAACCTTAGGTTTACTTTTTGTCAATGTTTCAGTAGGGGGTACATTGACGCATTTCGCGGCGCCTCCTGTTTTAATGGTAGCGAATACTTGGGGTTGGGATATTTCTTTTATGATTGTGAATTTTGGATGGAAAGTGATTATCGCTATTTTAATTTCCAATCTTTTGTATTTTTATTGCTTTAGGAAAGAGTTTAAGGAAATGAAGAAAACTGCAGATCTTCAGAAAAAAGAAAGCGGTCATGTAAAAAATGCAGCTCAGAAACATATTCCCGTTGCAATTAGCCTCTTGCATATCTTTTTCCTTGCTTGGACAGTAGTCAATATTCATAGCATTCCTTTAGTTTTTGGAGGATTTATGGTATTTCTTGCCTGCACGCAAGTAACTAAAAATCATCAATATCAATTTGCAATACGAGCACCTCTTTTAGTAGGACTATTTTTGGCAGGTTTAGTAACGCATGGGACGTTGCAGCAATGGTGGATTGAACCTATTTTGGGTCGATTAACAGAAGTACCTTTATTTATAGGGGCAACTATATTGACAGCCTTTAATGATAATGCAGCAATTACATTTCTAGCATCATTAGTTCCTGCATTTGCGAATAATATAGCTTTGCAAAAGGCGGTAGTCTATGGAGCCGTTGCGGGTGGTGGATTGACAGTAATCGCGAATGCGCCTAACCCTGCGGGACAATCGCTATTATCGAGGTTCTTTGCTGAAGGAGTATCGCCCACAAACCTTCTCCTTGCGGCACTGGTTCCAACGGTGATTGTTTCTTTAATTTTTATGATTTTTGCATAAAATTTATCATCTTGACTATAGTCTAAGTGTTATATTTAATTTTATAAATTAAATATATTATGAAAAAGTTATTTTGTGTACTATTATTTTTAAAATTATTAATTAATATTTCGCACTGTGAGAATTTAAAGTACGATTGGCCGCATGAGGTGAGCGATCTAAAGCCGGATGCGCGAGTGGTCTATGGTAAACTTGAAAATGGCTTTCGGTATGTTTTCATGCCGAATAAGCAATTGCCAAAACATTTTTCAGTGAGACTTTACGTCCAAGCTGGATCGATGATGGAAGAAGAAGAGGAAAGAGGTTTAGCGCACTTTTTAGAACATATGGCTTTCAAAGGCATTCGAGGATATCCTGAAGATGAAATGATACAAACTTTACAGCGTTTGGGTGTGCCATTTGGTACTCACAGTAATGCACATACAGGTATCGATGAAACAGTTTATAAATTAGATTTAATGGACAATAATGACGCGTATTTGGACCATAGTTTGAGGATATTATCGGGAATTGCTGATGGGATGGTTTTGGATGAAGCTTTAATTAAAAAGGAGATAGGCGTTATTTTAGCTGAAAAACGTGATAGCGATGATACATTTAATAGATTGGGTGAAGATTTCAGAAACTTTTCATACAAAGGACTAAAAATTAATGAGCGATTGCCTATTGGAATAGAGTCTGTGATTAAATCAGCAAATAGTCAGTTATTAAGAGCATTCTATAAAAAATGGTATAGGCCCGAAAGAATGGTGTTAGTGATTGCCGGAGATTTAAATCGTGATGAGGTGGAATCTCAAATTAATGAATATTTTTCTATTTTTACAGGACTTTCAAAAGTACCTAGCGAACCTGATTGGGGAGCTTTACAATATGATCAAGGATTACGATTAAGAATATATAAGGACGAAGAACTGCCAAATACGTCATTAGCCTTAATGAGCTTAAAATCTTATCAGCAAAAAATTGTTAGTAAGGAAGAAAGGAAAACAGAAATCTATCAGTCTATTGCCTATCGTATTTTAAATGCACGGATGGAGAGATTAGCAAAAGAAGAAAATTCGGTATTTTATAATGCTGGTGCTTCATCGAGTACAAGTTTTGATCGAGTCAGACAATCGACTATAACAATGGAATGTGAACCCAAGCAAGTATTACAGGCATTGCAAGTAGCCGAAAATGAACTTCGCAAAGTGTTCGAATTTGGATTTACAAACGAAGAATTTAATCGATTTAAAAGTGAGATATTGTATGAATATAAAAGTGCCATAGCACTTGATGAAACTGCGAAAACCGATCAATTGATTTCTACTTTGCTAAATACGATAATAGATCAATCAGTATATACATCCTATGTATTTGACTATAAAATTGCTAAAGAATTTTTAGAAAATGAAGCAAATAAAGAAGCCTGTCTTGGAATATTTAAGGATGGTTGGGATATGAATAATCTATTTATTTATTTATCTACCAATTCTCCTATTCTATATACAGAAGCACAACTTAAAGAGACTTTTAATTTGAGTAAAAAAATTTCATTAGTAGCTCCATTGGAAGAAGAACTTGTTAAATATCATTATGAAAATGGAGTTGAAAAGGGAGTTATTGTTGACGAACGTTATGATGAAAAGTTGGATAGTTATCATTATCGTCTTTCCAATAATATTAGAATCAATCTTAAACAGACAGACTATGACAAAGAAAAAATTCATTATCGAATAGATTTTGGAAATGGCGATGACGAACCTGGCATTCGGCCAGATGCTATTGAACAGGTTGCAAGTTACATTTTATATTCAGGTGGAATAGGACAACTTTCAATTGAAAAACTTAAAAGAGCGTTTGCTGAGAATGGAATTTATATTCCAATGATAAATGTAAGTAATGATGTATTCACGATCAGAGAATCAATTGATCTTGAGGATTTTGAAGGACAAATGAATCTAATTTGCGGGTATTTGATGGAGCCTGCTTATAGTAATGAGGGGTTAAAGGAAATGCATACCAATTTGAGAGATAGCTATAATAATCTCAATAAAACAATTGGTGGAATCATGGGTTTGCATGTATATCCTTATTTGACTAATAATCATCCTGAATATGAAATGTGGCGTTTGGAAGATTTGATAAAAAGAACTCCTGATGAAGTAAAGAATTGGATGAAAGCTCCTTTAGCAGAGTCCTATATGGAGATTACGATTGTTGGAGATTTTAAAAAGGATGAAGTCCTTGAATCTTTAGTAAAAACAATAGGTATTTTGCCAAAACGAAAAGAAAGTAAACAGTGTTATGAAGGAATACCAGAAGTTTTATTAAAAGAAGGCTCATCAAAAAAAGTTTTTGGATATTATTCGGCAATACCGCAAGCTGTCAGTATGGTATATTGGCCAGGGCCAAAAGTAACAGAGGATAACAAGAAACTTATTGATCGTGTAAAAACAGAGGTTCTTGCAGCTGTCTTTGATGAAAGGCTTCGTCAAAGAGTAAGAATGGAATTAGGTGAAGGATATAGTCCTACAGCAGGTATTTATTTGGGCCATCATATTGGAACACAAACAATGACTGATCCGGATAAAGCTAATTATCTTTGTGAGTTGATGACGCAAGTTGGAGCGTCAATGATTTCTGAAGAAGTCACTGAAGATGAATTTAATCGAGTTATCTTAGCGAAACTTCTAGAACATAAGAGTATGAAATTTACAAATGCCTATTGGGTAAATCTTTTAGCAAGAAGGCATGAATTTCCATTTGCAATAGAAGACTTTTTTTTCATGGATAATTATTATCAAAAATTAACGCGCCAAGAAGTCAATGAGGTAGCTAAAAAATATCTGCGGCCCGAAAAGGCAGTGCAGGTGATTATAGTTCCTGAGTCTCATCGTTTACAAGTGGAAGAAATTTCAAAAGCCAGCATATAAGCCGCCATCGACGAGAATCATAGTTCCAGTGACGTAACTTGTAGCAGGAGAGACTAGAAAAGTGGCAACTTTGGCAAATTCAGAAGGTTGGCCAATGCGCCTCAGAGGAATTTTTGATTCTTTATCTGCGTATTCACTTTCTAAGCTGCGCTCATTTTCCTCTGCTGTGTGAGCTAGGAGTTCTTGGGAGCGTTCGGTTTTTGTCCATCCGGGAAGAATAGAATTTACTCGAATGCCTTGAGGTCCCAATTCGTTGGAAAGTGTTTTAGTGAGTCCAATAAGGGCAGAGCGAAGGGTATTGCCAATAATCATATTGGGGAGGGGTTGTTTAGCTGAAATACTACTAATGGTTAAAATAGCAGGTGAGTGACTTTTTGAAAGATGGGGGAGGGCCTGTTGGATGAGTTCTACAGTTCCAAGTAAGGTTTGATTAATAGCTTTTTTCCAGATATCTAAATTGTGTGAATCAAAAGGGCCAGGTGGTGGGCCACCCGCATTAGTGATAAGAATATCAAGTTGGCCAAAATGATCTATAGTTTTTTGTATCAAAGATTTAATTTGTGAGGGATCTGAGACGTCGGTGACGCAACTGAGGATTGCATTATTATCAAAACCTTTGGATACAAAATTTGAAAGAGCATCGCTCAGATGATCTTGATTGCGTGAGCAAATGACAACTCTAGCTCCTTCATTAAGAAGTTCTTCTGCAGTGGCGAAGCCTAGTCCTTTTGAAGAGCCCGTGATTAGAGCTACTTTATTTTTCAGTTTTAGATCCATTGTATAAATGCTTGATGAGGAAAGAGTGATAAGTGTAAATCAATTCGTATCATGAGATCTCAAAAAGCTAAAGACGAGTTTAAAAATTTACACATTCCGATTTTCCAGTGAAGCAATAAGGACTAAAAGGAATTCATTATTACCACCGAGTTCTTGGCATAGAGTTATTGCACAATGGGTGTGATCTTGGGCCTTTTTAATCGATTTTTCTATACCGTAAACTTTAGGATAGGTTAGGGTTTTATTTTGCTGATCAAGACCCGAAGTTTTGCCAAGAGATGCGGATGTAGAAGTGACGTCAAGAATGTCGTCGTTGATTTGGAAAGCCATTCCTAGGTGGAAGCCTAATTTTTGAGCAATATTGATTTTTTCTTCATCAACTTTTGATAGTCTTAGACCAAGAGTAAGGGCGGCAGAAATAAGGGCAGATGTTTTATTGGTATGGATAAAATCGAGTTTTTCATAGATGTTAATAGAACTGTCTTGATGAGAAGTGGTTTCATGATGAAAGTCTTCAATTTGCCCTCCGATAAGTTTGCTTGGGCCGGCAGCTTCAGAAAGAGTATAAATCATTTTGCAAGCAATCTGTGGAACGTGTTGGTAGTGTTTAGAGATTAAGTAAAATGCATAAGTGAGTAGGGCATCGCCAGCAAGGAGAGCGGTAGCTTCATTAAATTTAATATGGTTTGTAGGCTTACCACGACGTAAAATGCTGTTATCCATACAAGGAAGGTCATCATGGATTAAGGAATAAGTATGAATACATTCAATAGCGACGGCTGCAGCAAGAGGATCAAGGTCAGAAGGGTAGAGATTATAGGCAGCAAGGAGAAGAATAGGTCTCAATCTTTTGCCACCTGCTTGTAAAGAATAGAGCATAGCTTCGTGGATTCTTGGGGGAACGTCGTTGATATTAGGAAGGAATTTAGAAATAGCTAAATTAACTTGTTCCTGATAATTATTTAGTATTGATTTAAAATTCATAAAAATTTAAATTTCATTTACGACGTTATATGATTACGACCCAAAAAATTTTTGAAAAAATCCAGCATGATCCACAATGGCTTCAAAAAATACTCATAGGAGGACTATTGATGTTTGTGCCAATAGTCAATCTTTTTGCATTGGGTTATTTATACCGATATGCGAAGAGCATACTGAAGAGTGGAAGATTTCAGCTTCCAAATTGGGAAGAGTGGGCAAAACTCTTTTTGGAGGGGTTGATTTTTATAGGAGTACTATTTCTCTACACGCTTGTTCCCATACTGGCTGGATGGGCGATCTATTTATTTATAGCCAAAATAACTATGGGGTATTTAGGATGGTTTCCATTTTTTCCGGTATCATTGGCGCTGGTTTTAGGGCCTTCATTAACATTGGTAGGTCTCTTTTCAATTATGGAAGGGGCGAAGGCGGATTCCTTATTTTTAAAAGTCGGAAAGTATTTTAAAAAAATATTCAAATTTTGGAAGCTTTTATTAATAGGAAATTTAGCTTTTTTAGGATTACAATTTGTAGGGTTTCCCTTATATGGTCTAGCATTTTTTATTGGCTTTTTATTTTTAATCCCTTATACATTAGCTGTTTTAAATAGTGAAAATAAAGAACAGTAAGAATATTAGGAAATATGCCAATATATGATTATTTATGTAAGGATTGTGGACAAGAGCATGAAATTTTCCATTCTTTGAACGAAGTGGCTCAAGAATGCCCGAGTTGCAAAGGAAAGGCATTGCAAAAGCTTGTAAGTGCACCAGCAGGGATAGTCTTTAATGGGAGTGGATTTTATGAGACGGATTATAAGAGGAAGGCTAAACCAGAAGCTGAAACAGCCACGATGTCTTCTAAATCTTCTGACTCAAGTGGAGGTTCTTGTAAGCATGGTAAGTCTGCTTGTGCTTGTCATTAGATTTAATCAGACGATTAACATGCTAATATTTTGAAGCTTAAATAACGAAACCCCGGAAATCCGAGGTTTTGTTTGTTAATTGTTTTTTTGATGGATTAAAGATCTTTTGCTTCGAGAGCTGGAGTTTCTTTTGAATTCATTATGTAAGGCATGATTTCTGCTAATGCCTTAATCTCACTTTCAGTTTCTCCTGAAGTACAGTATTCTTTCTTTTTTATTGTTCTGCATTTCTTGGTTGAAGTTTTGATTTTGAATCCATTGTCGACAAATATAGATACTTTTTCGAGAAAATCTTTATTTTCTTCGACGAACTTATTATATTCTTCTATTTCGTTATTAAAAACTTGATCCATTAGCTCCTCAATTTCATTTTCAGACAAACCAGATTTGGCTCTAACGCTATCCGAATCGAAGTTAAGCAAATCATCGATCTTTACCTCAAGTATATCTTCCAAAATGGCTATTGAATCATAGATTGGTGCAAAGAGTAACTCGACATTTTCTGCAAATGCAGGGTAGTCTTTACTAAAATTCACCAATGCTTTATATAGAGCATTGAATTTGTTATCTTGTTCCGAGAGGTCTTCCTTAAGCGTTTGGAAGAATAATTGTTCAAGATTTTTATCCAAATGTTTGGTTTCTTTATCAGAAAGTTGCGAGCTTTTCTTAGCCAGCTTTCCACATAAGTTATGAAATGGAAGATTAGCTACCATTTTTTTCTTTTTGTTGCCAACATCTCTTTTAGAATCAGACATGGCGTGAAGTAACAAGTTTTTTCTCATCAACTGGAAAACTGGATCTTCTCTCATTCCTTTATCGTTATATTTTACGATCGCAAGAGCGGATTGATCGTTAGTTTCAGCGTATGCCATACATGATAGTCCCATCAGTAAGGCGCTTATTGTTATTGTTAGTAATTTTTTCATAATTATTTATTTTTATAGGTTTTGTTTTATTAAGTTTTAATAAAAAAACATAAAGTTATATTATTATATATTATTAATTTGTCAATAATAAAATCAGGTGGATTAAGCCAAATTTTTAGAATAGATTTATTAATTTATTAAGATTGATTACGACGAAGGATTTTTTGTAGGATTTTGAGTAATCTCTTATGCCAAGACATTTAAAAAACATAGTCGTTGTATCATTTTTTACTTTAGGTTCACGGGTATTAGGTCTTTTTCGAGATATAGTACTATTTGCTTTTTTGGGGGCAACGGCTATTAATTCGGCTTTTATTTTTGCTTTTACATTGCCTAACTTATTTAGACGGCTTTTGGGGGAAGGAGCGCTCAGTTCAGCCATAGTCCCAGTTTTCTCTCAGGAATATGAAACTCATGGTCAGCAGGCGGCTTTTCGTTTTCTTAATCAGGCTTTGACTTGGGTTTTAGTACTATTGGTTGCTTTGGTAATGTTGGGCAGTGTTACTCTTTGGGGTGTTGGCCATTTTAAGGGATTGGAAGAACGTTGGTATATGGGCTTTGAGTTGGGGATAATTCTTTTTCCTTATGTACTTTTTGTATGCTTGGCTGCTATTATTGCTGCAGCTTTGAATGTTTTTGAACGTTTTGCGATGGGAGCGTTGTCGCAGGTTTGGCTTAATTTATCGATGATTTTTTTTCTTGGAGTTTTGGGAGCCTATTTTGGGAAAACGGCCCTGGGACAGGTATATTACCTTTGTTTTGGGGTATTAGTTGGAGGACTGATTCAAGTTATTGTTCCGGTGAGAACGCTCTTGCGGATGGGTTGGCATTTTAAATTCGATTTTAGTTTATCGGAAGGGATATTAGAATTAGCCAAACTAATGCTGCCTGGGCTTGCGGGTGCTGTTATTTTCCAGATAAATATTGTAGTTTCGCAGCTTTTGGCTTTTGGACTCAATGATCAATCGGTCTCTATTTTGTATTTGGCGAACCGTCTTATCGAGTTCCCACTGGGAGTTTTTACGATTGCGATTACGACGGTTCTATTTCCGACAATTTCTCGGCTTGCGGCTCAAAAAAAGTTTTCGGAATTGGGGGCAGAGTATCAACGGGGACTTCGGATGATTTTCGCTATCACTATTCCTGCTATGATGGGGTTAATTGTGCTCCATAGGCCGATTTTAAGATTTTTATTTGAATGGGGAAATTTTGATAGCCAAGATATTGATCTAACGGCGCCTATCTTAAAGGTATTTGCAGTTGCACTTCCTTTTTATTCGCTTTCTACTTTTGCGACTCGGGGATTTCATTCCATTAAAGATATGCGCACCCCCTATAAACTAGCTATTTTTGTTTTTATTTTGAATGTTGGACTCTCTTTAGGGCTCATGTTTCCGTTGGGAACATTGGGTTTAGCAAGCGCGAATGTTATATCTGCGATAGTCAATGGAATCTGTTTGCAGAGGCTTTTAGAAAAGAAAAACGGCTATTTCCGGCACGAAGCTTTTTTACGTGCGAGTTTGAAGATAGTGATAGCTGCTTGTACTATGGGAGTCTTTGCTTGGGGTTTTGCGTTTTTATTATCAGGCTATTTTGGAATTGGGAAAATAGGAGATTTACTGATTATTTGTTTGGGAATCCCTGCAAGTGTGGGAGTCTATTTTTACATGCTCAAGCTACTAAAATTTGAAGAATGGCAGGAACTTTCTAAATTGATTAAAATGAGAAGGGCAGGAAGGGCTAGCAGAGCTATTTAAAACCCTGGATTTTAATACTATTTCCTATTCAATATACTTGCCCTTAAGGCATTATTTTGGGCCAATTTTACAATATGTGCTTTTATAAGGCGTTGATATTTAGTCTCATTGTAGGGAGAACCTTCTTCAGTGGGTTCATCGACTTCTGGATCATTGTCTTCTTCGAGATCTTCGATTGTTTTTTTTGCAAATTTGCTTTTACCTACACGTTTTTTAAGAAGAACATATTTTTTGTGAAAAGCTTTTGCATCATCGATATCTATTTCATGGTATTGTATGGCAGCGGATTTCGCTATGTCATTGGCACTGCCATCAACAATAGTGACGGAAAATGCACCAAGATTCCCATTTGTATTTTCTAAAATAGTTTGGTATATGTTGTCAAAGGCTTTCGATCCAAGGTAATTAATTCCCATGATAACACTATAACAAAAAATGATTTTTTTGCAAGACTAAAAGTCGCTACTTTAAAAAGGGAAATTTTACGCGTATATTTTATAATTATCCTTAAAAATCATTAATTATCTTATAAAGAGCAAATAATGAAGAAATTAACAAAATTATATAAACAGAAAAGAGGATTTGAAAGTAAAATGCTTCTTGTGAATTTAATGATCGTAAATACTTGTTATTCACAGAATAGTCTCTGAGCGGACGTGGTGTTGGATTTACTTGACAATCAGAGAAATAAGCAAAAGCATACCCTATGCCTATACCTATCATTAGGCAAGGGAAGCCTACTTTAATTGCTGGCAGTATAGATTGATTATTTTGGATTTTAAACATTTTTTTATTTTATTTATGATTGATTTTTAATTTTAAAAATCCCATTCATAGGGAAAGGTATATAAAATCAGATTTATGCATCCATGTCAATCATAGCATGAAAAAAAGGGAGAGCTTTGTTAAATATTTTATTTTAATTCTCAAGCAGTAATAAAAGCTAATTTTACGCGATAATTCTAGGAGATTTTTTCCGACGATTATTTAAAAACCAGCGGAAACAGATTAACACATAGACCAGACAAAGAAGAGACATAATGGATTGAGCAATCGCTGCTTGTGGCAAAGGAATAGTGATACCCATAAGCATTTTGACCATTTTGATAATGCCATGAAATGTTCCCAAAAACCCTAAAAATGCCAGAACTACAGCAATGTGCATAAATGTTTTTGTAAACCGGTGAGAAAGCGCAACAATTCCGCAGATGAGAATTAAAATGCCTAACCAGGTAGGGATTAGTGCGGTTATACTTAATCTTCCTGTTCCGAAATAACCTACTAGCCCAAGTAAAATTAAAAGTATACTGAATGTAAAAGTTTGTATGTTCATAATCTATATAAAAAAACTCTTATATCTGTTTTATATAATATGCAATATAAAAATGTTGAGAGCTCTTTAAGATTTTTAGCGCCTTATCGACTCGTGTCTTATCAGTTTTAATAAAAATGGGTTGCATAAAGGAATCACAGTTTGCTTTAATGATACTCTATTTACCCTATTAATTTTTATCAAAAAGTTTTTACCCTATGAAAAAAATAGATGTTCTTAATAAGTCATGGTATCATCTGAGTGGAGAGGTAGTGACAAAGAAGCTTGAGAGTAATTTGGAAGATGGGATTTCAATCAAGGAGGCCAAAAAGTGAGCAGCTCTATTCGGTAGAAATTTCCTAACGTCGAAGAAAGATAAAGGGCCTGTTCTAAGATTCCTTTTACAATTTCATCAACCTTTGATTTATATTTTAATTATTTCTGGAATCGTGACTGTGATAGTGAACGAGTGGGTGGAATCTATTGTTATTTTTGGAGTCGTAGTCGTAAGTGCTATTGTAGGTTTTTTACAAGAGGCTAAGACATTGAAGACTTTGGAAATATTAACTCGAACGATGCATGTGAAAAGTCGAATAATTAGGGAAGGAAAGACGCGCGAGATTTTCGCAGATGAGCTTGTACCTGGCGACATTGTACTACTTCGATCAGGGGATAGAGTGCCAGCAGATTTGAGATTATTGAGAGTTCATGATTTGAGGATTGATGAGTCTGCTTTGACAGGGAAATCCATTCCAGTGGATAAAACAATAGATGAGATAGTCTCAACTGCCCTTATTTAATCGTGGGTATTGAAAAATGGTTTTCTAGAAAAATATTATCAAAAAACTCATTTGGAAAGCTTTCCGCAAAAGACTTTTTGCAAAATCCTAATATTGAATATTTGTATTTTTTAAATTAGTTTTTTTATTACGAATAATAATTATAATAAGACGACTAAAATGACGGGAAATAATTTGCTTGGATTAACTTGTATTTCTTGATTTTCTAAGTATATTTAGGTATAGCATGTAATACCGTTAGGAATAGAAACAATATGGCGAAGGAAAAATATCTTTTAAAAATTATATCTGGGCCTCATCAAGGCGCTGAAGTAGCTTTGAGTGAGGGAGAATTAGTTATTGGAAGTTCGCAAAATTGTGATCTCATACTTTCAGATACATTAGTCAGTCCAGAGCATGTGAAAATTATTGTTACTCCAGAGCAGGTAGAAATTGTTGCTCTGGCTTCTCCGGTGTATTATAATGGAGAAGAAGTCGCAAAGGATGAACCTATTGTTGTTGAACCGTTCAAATTTATATCTGTTGGAACAACGCATTTCATTATTGGTCCTATAGAAGGGGAGTGGCCTGCTTTATCAGCTGCTGATATTCCGAATTTGACAAGATTAGAAAAAGAAGCTGAAGCGGAAGAAAACAAAGTTTTTGAAGAAAATGAAATTGAAACTTTGGAGACAGAAGGAGGACCTCCACTGGGTGTCAATGTAGAGCCGGAGCTACCAACGAGCGGTTTCCAAAAATTATGGAAAAATAAGAGAAATTTAGTCATTGGTGGCGGAAGTCTCATTGCTGTAATCATTATTTTAGCAGGAGCAATGATATGGGGATTTTCAAAATCTGCACAAGTAGAGGAAAAAATTAATACACAGGAAGAAATTTCAAAAGTAGTAACAAATACGAAGTATCCTCAAACATTTACTGTAGAAGAAGTCGGAGGAAAATCCCTTGTAAAAGGTTGGGTAAAAGATAATGAGGAACGTCATAAGGTTGAAGCTCATTTACGAAAAATGGGTGATGTAAGATTTGAAATAAGGTCCCAAGATCAGGCAATGGAAAACGTTAGGGATTTTTTACATGCAATCAACGCGACTGTTTTTGTTAATAGTACTGAGCCTGGAAAAATTACACTTACGGGTTATTACGGTAATGATAAAAATTGGGAAACTGTTAAAGCTGACCTGGCCAAAGATGTTCCTGGATTTAAGTTGATCAAGGATGAAGTATGGACGCCCAATAAACTATATCCCATCATATCAGAAATATTAAGTAAACATAATGTCACTGAAAATGTAAAATTTTTGCCACAAATGGATGGCGTTATTATAAAAGGAATGATTAGTAAAGCGGAAATACCAAGTATCAAAGCTGCAATTATAGAGTTTCAGTCTAAAGTGGGACAAGAAATTCCTATAAAAAATCAAGTAATAGTTGCAAAAGAGGAAGATTTGAGTTTAGATTTGGATATGGACAGTGTTATTATAGGTAAGCATGGATTTATTATAACAAAGGGCGGTCAGAGAATTTTTGAAGGCGGCGTTCTTAAAGGAGGCTATAAAGTCGAGAAGATAGGCCGCGATGGAGTCATTTTAAGTAAAGGAGATAAAACATTAACATTAAAATTAGGAGAAAATTATGATTAGTAAACCAAAACCGATAAGACAATCGGCTTCTGACTTAGACGATCGTTTATCAGGTCCTCAGGGTCAAGCTGTAAAAAAAGAATACCTTAATAAGCTCGAGTCTTATTTTAGTAAAGTCAAAGCGTCCATTAATAAAGGCGATCTTAATCCAACCGAATATGAGGCCGCACGATGCACGGTTGATGCGATTTTACAATCTATGGTTATATTATATAATTATAGAGAATTAGATAAAATATAGAAATCAGAAATAAAAATTTAAATAATTAAACAAAGGAAAAATATGGCAGAATCATTTATACGAACAATTGGCTATGCAATTGCACAATCTGTTAGAGATAAACAAAAATCAATTTTAGATGAGCTTGGGATATCAGATAAAGCAACAGCAGATTCAAAAAAACTAGATGAACATAAAACAGGAGGTACAACGCCAAGTGATGCAGAAAAAAAAGCTGGATCAGGTGGAGGAATGCAAGCTATAGACCAAGCTAAAGCAATCGAACTTCAAGTAAGCACAGCGGAGTTAAGCTCTATAAGTGCTGCAGGAACAGGTATAGTAGCTGGTGAGAAGAATGCTGTCGCAGCTATTTCAAGAAATATATAAAGATAAAAAAACTTAACCCATAAAAAAATGAGCTATTTAAAGAAAAATTTAGAAACAGGTAATGTTAATTTAGCTAAAATCAATGTTGATGAAGAATTATTAGATGTTTTGTTTGAAGTAGCAATGCTAGGAATTAGTCGTAGCTATTTTGATCAAGCTAAAAGAATTCTCATGGATTCTTTAGCACTTCAACCAGAAAGAGGCCGCGTTCTTATAGGTCTAGGACTTTATTGTATTGCATCAAAGCAATTTGATGATGCTGTGCAATTATTCAAAGATCTTTTAAATCAAAATCCAAAGAATGAATATGCTAAGGTTCATTTAGGACTAGCTTATTGGCACCTTAAGAAATTTGACGAAGCAAAGAAAACACTCGATGAAGTCATCTCAGATAAAGGAGATCAATCGACTGTTATGCTTGCTCGTGCGATTCTTGATGAAATGAAAGTTGCTGCATAAAAGATGAGTAATGGAGGCGTTTCTATTGGAGGACCTGGAGGGCTTACTCCAGGTGAATCTAAAATCAGCGAAGGTTTATCCGAATTGGGTAAACCACAAGAGTCGGATGTACTCAAATTCCAGACTGCATTAGAAGGACAAGGGCAACAAGGAGCAGAAGCTGCTCAAAAAATAACTGTAAAGTTAGAGGAAGGTGCTGGTCCTTTTGATTTTCAAATTAATAGAATTACGGATCAAAAACTGGTTGGTCAGAACGCAAATTTGGGAAAAATGATTTTGGATTATGGCAAGGAGATTGCTCTTGTTAACAAAACACAAACCGAAAATATAACAAAAAAATTAAGCCAGATTTCAGAGAAAGGATTTAATCAAGCTGATATCATAGAATTACAAGTGATGTCTTCTGAGATGACTATGTTTGTTGAAATCGTTTCTAAAGGGGTAGGTAAATTTGTTCAAGCTATCCAAGGCTGGGTAAAGAATCAATAACATTCCTCAAATTTTTTGCTTGTCACTTTCATTATTTTAGTAAATTTTAACACTATTAAAGCCCCAGTTTTTTGTCAGTAAAATTTATCAGCCTAACGATTTTGAAAAAATACCTATATAATTACCTACAATTAGCATTAGTTTTAGCAGCGTCTTTATTATTGACTGGCTGTGCGAAGATAGTGCTTCTTTCTAATTTGCCAGAAAAAGAAGTTAATGAGATGTTGGCTATTCTTCTTAGTCGCGGTATTCCCGCTCAAAAGGTCATCGGTACTGAGGAAGGTTATTGGAGTATCGATGTCACTAAAGAGGATATCGCTCAATCAGTTGACGTATTAAATGAATACGGATATCCGCATGATAAATTCGAATCCGTGGGCAAAGTATTCCAAAAATCTGGACTTGTTTCTTCTCCTAGTGAGGAACGAATAAGATTTATGTACGCTTTATCGCAAAGTCTTGCGGAAACCATTTCGGAGATTGATGGCGTATTGACGGCTCGTGTTCATGTGGTCTTGCAAAATAATGATCCTTTTTCGGATGTCAAAACTCCTGCATCCGCTTCAGTCTTTGTTAAATATAGACGCGGTTCTGGGGTTGAAGGCTTGGCTTCTCAAATTAAAAGACTGGTTGCCAATAGTATAGAAGGGCTAAATTATGACAAGATTTCGTTAATTTATGTTCCTTCCGATATAAATCCAGGAACAACAAATTTTCCAATAAAAACAACCCCTCCTATTGCTGAGCCAAATACCAGGCTCCCTTGGATTATTGCATTAGCAGTCATTTTGTTTTTGATTTTAGTAGGCGGAGGATGGTATTTATGGCATTTACAACAACAAAAGAGTCTTAAGAGCGAATCTGAAAAAAGTGAAAATCGATGACTACAGCTTCATTCATCAAATCTTCGATTAAAAGGGAGGACAATCTTTTTGCCCAAATTTACGCATTCAATCAATTAATTAGTCAATACGTTGAAGAAAGTCATTTATTTGCATTTCCAGATTTATTAAAATACTGGGAAAGTCTTAAAAAAATTACACGCGTTCAAAAAAAGCTTTCAAATTTACTTTTGAAATATTTTAAGTTAGAAAATAAATCCTTTTATAATTTCGAGGATCCTAGATTACGGATAGCTTTACTAGATGCAAAAACATTAAAAAATTTATTACTTTACGCAGGCGCAGTACTTTATTCAGAGCGAATAAGTAAAATAATTATGAAGAATGATCTACTGTCTTTAAAAGAATCGATAGGGGATGACCTCTATTTCTTTGCGTCAAAAAAAGCTTCTTTATTAATAGGTTTTGCTCCTAAAGTAGATTTAAGTAAAAACAGCGAAGGAATTTTAAAAAAAGATCTTTTTGAAGCAGGCAAGGAATGTTTGCAGATGTGTTTAGCGCAAGAGGATACCCGTTTAACTGAACGTTTGATTTTGAAATTCCCAAAAGAGATTACTTGGAATTTCAACTCACCAGCAAGCGAGGAACAAAAAACGAAGGCATGGAATTTTCTGTATAAAATATTGGTCAAAGAAGTCAATTCGGAGGTGAAACAATGCTTTACCTAAAAGAAAAAGCTTATGAAATCGATCCCGCGAAGAAAATTTTAAAGGCGGAAGACTATAGCACCTATTTAAAAGGCCTAGAGATGATAGCTTTGGCAAAAGAACAGGCTGCCAAAATTATTGAAGATGCTAAGCAAGCTTTTGAGGACGAAAAAAAACGTGGGTTTAACGAAGGAATGGAAGCTGGAAATCAAAAAATTTCAGAAGTCATGATAGAGGCAGCTGCACGCAGTGTAGAAAATTTTGAAGAATTTGAAAATGATGTCATGGAAGTGGTATCTGATGCCCTTAGGAAAATTTTAGGAGAATTCGATAACCGAGAATTAGTAAGTCGTGTAGTAAAAAATGCACTTGCGACGGTGCGGAATCAAAAAAAAGTTACTGTAATTGTAAATCCTGCAGATGCTGAGATAGTTAGGGAAAAAATAAAAGAACTTCTAGCGCTTTATCCTGGTATTACCACAATAGATATTCTCACAGATGCCCGGGTTCATACTGGAGGATGTAAGATAGAAACTGAAATTGGCGTTGTAGATGCAAGCTTGGACGTTCAACTTGCTGCGATTAAAAATTCTTTAGCTAAAGTCATTAAATAAATTTTCATATAATTCTATATATTCATGTGGTAATTTCCTGAAATTTAGGCAATAATATTATTATTAGGAGTAGTAAATGCCAGATATTCAACAGCGACCCGATGACGAACCTCGGCCAAGTAGCCAGCAACGTCCTTTAAAATTTATAACCGACCTTTTAAAAAGAGGTGTAGAAGAAGCTAATCCCATTGAGGTTAAAGGAAGAGTTATTCAAGTTGTTGGTACACTGATCAAGGCTTCTGTACCGCGGGTAAAAATAGGAGAGCTATGTTATTTAAAAAATCCATGGGATGATTGGACGCTTGTAGCTGAAGTGATTGGTTTTGTACAAGATGCAGCCCTTTTATCTCCCCTTGGTGAATTAACAGGAGTATCATCTTCAACAGAAGTGATTCCTTCAGGCCAAATGCAAAAGGTTCCAGTTGGATCTCAACTTCTGGGCAGAGTGCTCGATGGTATGGGTAAACCCTTAGATGAAGAAGAAAAGGGTCCTTTAGTTGTCGAAGATTACTATCCTATATATGCCGATCCGCCTAATGCAATGAAGCGTAAAATTATTAGTAAACCTATTTCTTTAGGACTAAGAGTATTAGATGGTATGTTAACCTGCGGGGAGGGTCAACGTATGGGCATTTTTGCTGCTGCAGGGGGAGGAAAAAGTACCCTTCTAGCACAGATTATTAGAAGTACGAATGCTGATGTTATTGTTTTGGCACTTATTGGGGAGCGGGGTAGGGAAGTGCGCGAATTTATTGACAAAGACTTAGGTAAAGAAGGCCTTGAAAAGGCAGTTTTAGTAATTTCGACTTCGGATAGACCATCAATGGAACGTTTGAAGGCGGCCTATGTAGCGACTGCTATTGCGGAATACTTTAGAGATCAAGGAAAACGGGTTCTTTTTATGATGGACTCTGTTACGCGATTTGCCAGAGCTCAACGAGAAATTGGCCTTGCAGCTGGAGAACCTCCCACACGCCGTGGCTTTCCTCCTTCAGTATTTTCTATTTTGCCACGTCTGATGGAACGGGCGGGCCAATCAGATAAAGGTTCCATCACGGGGTTATATACTGTCCTCGTTGAAGGAGATGATATGACTGAGCCGATAGCGGATGAAACGCGTTCTATTTTGGATGGACATATTATTCTTTCCAGGGCCCTTGCTCGAGAAAATCATTGGCCTGCGGTATCAGTTTCTGATAGTATCAGTCGTGTTATGGATGCTATTATTACTCCTGAGCACAGGCAAGCTGCTGGAAAATTAAGACAGCTTTTGGCCAAATATAAAGAAGTGGAATTGTTAATACGTATTGGAGAATACAAACGTGGAGGTGATCCTGTTACCGATGAAGCTATTGATAAGATCGGTAGAATCAATGCTTTTCTAAAACAAGGTCTTCATGAAAAATCTTCTTTTCAAGAAACCGTTCAAAAATTAATACAAGCAGTTAGATAAGCTAATGGCCTACGTTCTTCAAGATTTGTTGAAAATACGCATGATGAGGGAACAGTGGGCAAAGGACGAACTTATCAAAGCCCAAAATGTATTAGAAGAGGCTATTAAAAAAGTAGAAAAAAAGAAAAAAGAATTAGAGGATTTCCGAATATGGCGTAAAGAAGAGGAAGAGCGATTGTATGCTGAAATAATGTTAAAGCACGTCAAACGTACCGATATTGATGGCCTAAAAATAAATATTGCAAATCTTGAAAAAAAAGAGCTCGAGCACGTTCAAGCAGTAGATGATGCCGAACAAGAACGTGAAAAAGCAAAAGAAGCTTTGGCCGAAGCAAGAAGTTTGTATAATTTAGCGCTTGTGAACGTTCAGAAATTAGAAGAACATAAAGAAACTTGGATGGCTGAGTGGTCTAAGGAACAAGAATTGTTAGTAGAAAAGGAAATGGAAGACTTTAAATCACTAAAAATACAATTTTAACTATGTCTGGAATAAAAAAACCTGGGGGAACGCCCCCCCCTTCAGGACCCGAAGGTAAATTTGGTGCAGAATCTGCAAAGGCTTTTAAACGTGTACCTCCAGCCGAGGACGTTAAAAAATTTGAAAACTCCCTAAAACAAAAACAAGAAAAAGAAACACCTGTTGTAAAAAAAGAAGAAAGTTTTTTTGATAGATTACCAAGGGCAGAATCAAAGCAATTTGAAGCTAAGCCCAAGCCGGAATCTCAAATGAAAGCTGAAGCTAAACTACCTCCTGAACAAATAAAGCCGGAAGAAAGAAGAGAATTCAGAGAATTACCAAAACCAGAAATTCCAGCAGCAACTGCAAAGGAAATTCCAGATAAATTTAGAGCAGAAAAAACCTATATTGAAAAACATGGAGCGCAATTACCCGAAAAAAAAGTTGAAGGTAGACTTCCTGAACAAATAAAACCGGAAGAAAGAAGAGAATTTAGAGAATTACCAAAACCAGAAATTCCAGCAGCAACTGCAAAGGAAATTCCAGATAAATTTAGAGCAGAAAAAACCTATATTGAAAAACATGGAGCGCAATTACCCGAAAAAAAAGTTGAAAGTAGACTTCCTGAACAAATAAAACCGGAAGAAAGAAGAGAATTTAAAGAATTGCTTAAACCAGAAATTCCAGAAAAATTTAGAGTAGAAAAAACCTATATTGAAAAACAAGAAGTGCAACCCAGAATACCCGAAATAAAACCAGAAACTAAACAAACAGCTAAAGAATATATTAGTAAGGAAATTCCACAAGCACAAGCTCCAGGAAAGGCAGAAACAAAGCCTACAGAAGGTAAACCAGAAGTTAAGGAAACTCCTTCTAAAGAGGGTCTGCCGGTTGGTAAGGAAATTCCTACTAAGGGTGCTCCAGGGAAACCCGCTGAAGCGCAAGTTCCAGGAAAGGCAGAAATAAAGCCCACAGAAGGTAAACCAGGAGTTAAGGAAACTCCTTTTAAGGAGGGTCTGTCGGTTGGCAAGGAAATTCCTAGTATGGGTGCCCCAGGTAAACCCGTTGAAGCGCAAGCTCCAGGAAAGGCAGAAACAAAGCCCACAGAAGGTAAACCAGAAGTCAAGGAAGCTCCTTCTAAGGAAGGTCTGCCGATTGGTAAGGAAATTCCTACTAAGGGTGCTCCAGGGAAACCCGCTGAAGCGCAAGCTCCAGGAAAGGCAGAAACAAAGCCCACAGAAGGTAAACCAGAAGTCAAGGAAACTCCTTCTAAGGAAGGTCTGCCGATTGGTAAGGAAATTCCTACTAAGGGTGCTCCAGGTAAACCCGTTGAAGCGCAAGCTCCAGGAAAAGCAGAAATAAAGCCTACAGAAGGTAAATCAGAAGTTAAGGAAACTCCTTCTAAGGAAGGTCTGCCGATTGGTAAGGAAATTCCTACTAAGGGTGCTCCAAGTAAACCCGTTGAAGCGCAAGCTCCAGGAAAGGCAGAAATAAAGCCTAAAGAAGGTAAACCAGAAGTTAAGGAAACTCCTTCTAAGGAAGGTCTGCCGATTGGTAAGGAAATTCCTACTAAGGGTGCCCCAGGTAAACCCATTGAAGCGCAAGTTCCAGGAAAGGCAGAAATAAAGCCCACAGAAGGTAAACCAGAAGTCAAGGAAACTCCTTCTAAGGAGGGTCTGCCAGTTAGTAAAGAAATTCCTACTAAGGGTGCCCCAGGTAAACCCATTGAAACACAGGCTCTAGGAAAGGCAGAATCTGCTGAAGCAAAGCCAGAAATTAAAGGCGTGCCAACTAAAGAGGGAGTCAAAGAAACCATACACCCAAAAGCTAAAGAAACCCAAGAACCTGAAATGCCCATTCAAGGCCAACAAATTCCTATCGGTCCTCTTGGTCAACCAGTGACAGTAGAAACTGTTCAGCAACCGACGTCTTCTAGAACGCAAGAAATGGCTAATCTAGTTTCTAGCATGACCGATAGAATTCTTGTTAACAATGAGCAATTGAATGTTAAGCAAGAAGTTCGTATGACTTTGAGTAATGAAAATCCTAACCTTAGAGGTGCTGAAGTCATTATTACAAAAGGAGAAAACGATACTCTTCAAATCAAATTTAATGTTTCTAGCGCTGCTGCTGAAAATTATATCACCCAAAACAAAGAGTTTCTAAATAATAATTTACGTTCAGGTATTGAAAATTTTGAAAAAAAATTTCGCGATATACAGATTGACATTATTCCTCGAGAAACTGATACTCAAAGAGAAGATCAACGTGACAGAAGAACCCGAGGTGAATACATTATAGAAGATGAAGAAGAAAAAAAGAAATAGCAAGCATCACACTTTTCGTTAAAATATGGACCCATTTTCTTTACAATCCATTTCAAATAAAAAGCTTTTTCTAGATAATACACTATTTGGTAGATGTCGAGATGCCTCATTCCAGGTAAATTCAAAACAGTTCAATTTTGCATTCACTTTTTTTCCGCCTTCTACTTATAAGCCCACTGTCTTCTTTAGAATCAGGTTCAGTGATCACACTTTATGGCTTTCTCTAGATTCTTTACCGCCTCTTTCTTATTTTTCTAAAAAATTTGAAGGTATTGATCTTGCATCACTTCCCCAAGAAATTCAGTCCATTATTCTTGAATCCTCTTTTGCATCAATTCTCAATATTATTGAAGATAGACTCGGTGTAGTTCTTTCGATTGAAGAATATACTTTTACCTTACCAGATAACCTTTCTCAAGAGCAATTGCCTTTTGTAGTTACTATTAATGGTATAGCAAAAAGGACGTATGGTTGTCTTTACATGACCGAACCTGCACTAGAATTTCTAGCGGCAATTCTTGAAGTTACTCCACCCCTGCGAAAAAACTATTTTCCTTCTATTGAAATTCCTCTAAAGGCAGTCATTGCTGAAGAAGAATTGACTTTCGCGGAATTTAAAAATCTTAAGCTTAGAGACATTATCCTATTAAATGATCAAAGTTTTTTTAATGACGGATCCTGTAAAGTTGTTGTTGGCAATTATCTAATTTACAGTGGCGTTTTAAAAAATACAAAGTTAACCTTAAATACTCTTATGGAAAAAAGACCAAATAATAATTCAAATGAAGATAAGATGGACTATGATTTAGAAGATCTTCATTTATCTGAAGAGGATGAATACGAAGATGAAGAAGATGAGGAACATGCTGATGAGCATGCAGACGAATCTTCAGAGGCTGATGAAATAGAAGTCGATCTTGAAGAAACTCCTCCTTCTGGACATGTTTCTCGTGACTTAGAGGATATTCAAATAAATTTAACTTTCGAAGCTGGCAAAAAATCGATACCTTTGAAGGATTTACAGTCTCTAAAGGCAGGTTTCACCTTTGAGCTTGAAAACTCAGCTAATCAACCCATTACCATCCGTGCAAATGGTCGTGCAATCGGAACTGGTGAGCTCCTAAAAATAGGAGATCGTATCGGCGTAAGAGTTACTTCCTTTTCCAAGAAATGACAGAACTAGGATTCGATCGGTTTAGCTTAATATTTATTTTTGCTCTTCTTGGGCTAGCGCCATTCATATTAATGGTCATATCTTCCTTCCTGAAGATCGTTGTCGTTTTAAGCTTAATCCGTAACGCTTTGGGCGTACAACAAATCCCTCCCAATACCATCGTTAATAGCATTGCGATTATGTTAAGTATTTTCATTATGGCCCCTATAGCGCAAGATACCTATGCTTTATTAAAGGATAAATCTTTGGACTATAAAAAGACAGAAAACATTATGACGGGTTTTGAAATTGGTAAAAAACCTATCCAAGAGTTTCTTCTAAAGCATTCAGGCAAAGTGGAGCGAAGGTTTTTCATAAAAACAGCAAAACTCTTATGGCCGGAAGGTCGTGCGGAACACCTCACTGAGGATTCTTTTTTAGTTTTAATTCCAGCCTTCACCATTTCTGAGCTAACCTCTGCTTTTAAAATAGGCTTCCTTCTTTATTTACCTTTCATTGTTATAGACTTAGTTGTATCTAATATCCTATTAGCTATGGGTATGATGATGGTTTCACCTATGACTATTTCTCTACCTTTTAAATTATTATTATTTGTCCTAATTAATGGCTGGAGTCGACTCGTTCATGGCTTGGTTCTTACATATCAATAACCGAACCTAGAATCGATTATCGATTTATCGAACAATTTTTCAAATTTTCCAATCAAGAGCCTTTAACATAGGTCCATATAAGTCTTCATCAAGCGGAATAGTTATTGATTCTAGTTCTTTACGAGTTGGATCTCTATTAACAAATTCGACGAAAGGAATATCTTCAATTATTCCAATGGGTGTCTGCTCAGCGCCTTCTCCCATAACTACCGTTGCTGCAGCGGCTAAACCATTAAAAACTCCCATACGAGTAAATTTAAATTTTCTACCAAAGAGATCAAGAGTATTAGTAATATCCTTTAATGGTTTAAAACCAGAGTAAGCGATTGCACCTCCGATGACGCCTCTTTGTAAGGGTATTGCTGCCATATCGGTGATGATAATCCCGATATTTTTTAAACAATATTTTTTTGCTAAATATTGACGAATTGAGTTTGCAGATTGTTGTGGATTTTTTGGCCACCTTACATAACCATTCTCGACATTTGATTCATCAATTCCTGAAGAATAGGTTAAATAATTATTTTTGATGGTGATATATAAGTTACATTTGGTAATTTCCTTTGGCAAATATCGATCCGCCTCTTCTTTTATTATTGTTTCTAATTGTTCTGGTGAGGCTTGGAAAATGCGGCCTTCTGTGATAGCGATGATTTTAGAGGCAATAACGATAATAGAATTTTCTTGAGGATTCGGGAGATACTGATCCAGAATTTTAGTAATATCGCGATCCTTATCAGTAATTTTGTGAGTTTTTAGCGCGGTAATTTTCATTTAGCATCCTTTAACCATTTTACGCCCATATAGACGAATGGTGTTTCAATAATCGACATAAAGCATCTGAGAAACCAGTAAGGCAAGATTAGGCTAATTAAGAAAACCCAATTGTTAGCAAGGGATTTTTCGAAAGCATAAAAAGCCAGAAAAATGAAAACAAATGAATCTACAAATTGGGCAATAAAATTTGAAAGATTATTTCTGAACCAAAGAGCTTGTTCGCCTAGCTTTTTTCGGATTCTGTAGAAAATATAAATATCTAAAAATTCAGACGTTGTAAAAGCAATTAAACTAGCTGTAGCAACTCTAGCAGAAGTTCCAAAAATAGTATCATAGGCATTTTCTGTTTCTAAAAATCTTCCTGATGGCGGCAGTGCCGTCGCTATAACGGAAAAAATAAGGAGGAAAAGCACCATGAAAAACCCGGAACGAACAACACTTTGCGCACGTTCCTTACCAAAAACTTCGGTAATAATATCATTGATTGAAAAAAGAACAGGGATAATAAAAATAGCTGGACTAGCGTTAAGAGAAAAATTGCCTATATCTAAAATATGAAAAGTTTTCCCTCCCATGAGTTCTGATAAAGCCAGACATAAGATATACAACGAAACCAAAAAATCCATTTTTTGAATTTTTAACATAACAAAAAAGTAATGTAAAAAAAGAGGTCCTTGTCAATTTATTTGTCCCCGCAGGTTGAGAACTTTTTTGACTCTTCTTAGTTATCCATTTCTTCGTATTTCAATAGGTTTTGAAACATTACATGAGTGTATTGAGATTGCTTCTAAAAACAATCATATTGATTGTCTACTGTGATATCACAAGTGGGCACTGTATTACCCCCGTAAAATTCAAAAGCACTATTACTTTCTTGATCTAATATGAACTTAACATAATCGGATTTATGCTTGTCTTGTAGTATTTCGGCTTTGATGGTTGGATAACTGCTTTTATGAAAAGAAATACTCATTCCAGATTCACCATTTAAATTCGGTGCTTTCTGTGACGGCTCTAATGTTGGCTCGTATTTATCTTCCCAATACCCCATTGGAGCCCAGAACCAACAAAAGAAAAATAAAGGAGTACATTCTGGATAATGCCAGATTCCTTTCATAGCATCACCTTGTTGTCCACCCGCTCCACCTTTTCCTGGAGTGCCATTGTTTCCATTCAAACCATCGCTTATCACGTATTCACATTTTTCATGTTCGTTAGGATTTAAAACTTTAAAATCTATATGTCCTGCCAATCCTCCTTTTCCTCCTTCACCACCTGACCTGCCATCACCACCTCTACTGCCAGGTTCTCCGTTGTCACTGAATCTTGTTATTTTATACCAGTTATATGTTATTCCTTCAGATTTATCATGAAGGAGTTTCTTTGAATAAACTAAGTCACTTTCAGAGCTTTGTAACGTATAACCATCGTCTGATACACCTTTTATTCCGTCTTTGCCTTTACCCCCATCCTGTCCATCCCCACCTTTTCCTCCTTGAGTATATAAGGTTAACAGATCACCCGTTTTATAATAACTATATCCAAAAAATGACCCTGAACTTTCGCCAGGATCCCCAGCTGCACCATCCTCCTCTTCTTTGGCTTGGAAGCTTGTATATACTTTACCGTCACTTCCACTTAAAACTATTTTTTGATCTCCTGATACATTAATGACTGGAGCGATCATCACCAAGTTCTTACCTTTGAGCTCCATTTCAATGGATTTATCAATTTTTATACCATATCTGCCATAAATAGCAATTTCTTCACATCCTCTTAGGCTAGCATTATCAAATGAAATTTCGGAAATACTCAACTCATTTCCAGTGATTTTACACCGATGATATTGGAGCTCCTCTTTATTAGTAATAAATTTAGCAAGCTTATTTAGAGCACTCTTCTCATTTGAGGAAGCAAGTTCTAGTATCTTTTGTCCTTCTGATTTAGACAGAGAACAAAGATCCATCAAATATGAAAGAACGACCTTTTGATCCGTACTATTTCCAAATAAATTTCTAGCATCACCATTGTTTTTTAATAACGTATGAATAGATTTTTCCATGTTTATGTGGGTTTTGATGGGGTAGGGAAGAAAAGACTGGAATAAAGTTTTATAAGAATTTATAGTGCATATTTTCCAGTTATAAGTGGTAATTGCAGCACGTATAATATCAGTTATTTCATCTTTTATATCATTAATATTAATTAGGTTATCATCAAATGCTGCGAACTTCTTCATGAATTTTATGCTATAATCTAATTCGGATAAATTAGTTATTAATTCTTTAGTGCCGTGAAAGTTATGCATTGTTTGGGTATAGAAAGTTTCTTCAGGGGAAGTGAAAAGTTTTTCAATATTATTCAAATAATTCTCCAAAACTTTCTTTTGCTTTTCATCATGCGTAGTAATGAGAAACTTGCTAGGCATTGCAGTAATAATTTTTTGTTGATAATTATTTATAACTATAGAAATTGCACTTATTTGAGTGGTAATTTCTGTTCTAGCGACGCTTATATCTTTTAATACTTCTCCGTCCAGTGCTAGAGACAAATTAAATTCCTTAAAATTTTGCTTATCTAATGGGATGTAGGTCGATTGCCTGATAAGCTGCATGATATTGTCATTAGCTTCAGGGTTTTGAAAAGTGGTTCCAATATTGTAGGGGGCTTCAGGTAATGGAAAGAGAGCTATTTTGTTATTGTTTATTATATGTTCAAAGAATTCTCGTTCATTAGAATTTAAATTGTTCTCATTTATAGCATTAGAAAAAGCTTTTATTACATCATTTGTTGTGGTTCTAGTTTCAGTTTTTGTAACGACTATAAAAGCTTCATTCATCCATTCTGTGGAACCCAATTTGGGAATAAAATTTTTAATGGATTTAATAAAATTAATGAAATCCATATTGCGATTCGCTTCATAAAAGAGAATTGATTTTCCAATTATGAAGCCAAGCTTGAAGCCTTTTATTCCTTTACATTGAAGAATATTTTCAATTGAAAAATAATTCTTAATTTCAGTATATTCCCCATAAGTATCGCTAAATCCGGGAGTATCAATGTACAACTGCTTGTCCTGAGCAGTATGTACCATTATTTCTCTAGTGGACGAATTTGGCCCATTACCAATGTTATTTGAAGAAGAATCCAAATAGGAATTGCCATATTTAACGTTAACAATTAATTTTTTACCTAAAAGGAATTCGATGAGTGTCGTTTTACCTCCACCAGTGGAGCCTAAAAATAATATACCTTCTGTTGGTTCACTTAAAGAATGACAAAATCCATCTTTTTGTGACTCGATTTTCGCTACTTCATTTCTGATTTTTAAACGGTGCATAAGTTCGTTTTAATATGATTTGGAATTAAAATAGAAAAAAATAAAGCAATAATTATTGTTATTAGTCAAATTGACATCCATTTACTGAACACTCTTCTGAACGAAGGTGAGTAAAAAATTCTAAAATTTCTTGATTATCAGAGTGAAGACTTTTACCATTAGCATCTTCTTGAATAATTAGATCCTTAATGTTCTGAACCTGTGAAATAAAATCTATATATTTATTTATATATTCTTTTTTCTTGATGCTTTCATTTCTTAAAGTAGTCTTTTGACTTTTATGTACGGGATTTGGGCTCCCTTTAGAGCCATTAAGGGCATTTTCATGCACGCTTAACGAAGGGTATTTCATCAGGCCATAAGTATCTTCATTTTTGATGGGTAAATCTATCTTTTTATGTAAAACTGCTTTAGGCGGGCTCTTTACCCATGACCAAGCACTATCTGGATAGTCTACTAAATAACAAAGGGCATCTCCATGGGCTCCCCCTTTTCCTCCATCCCCCGGTGCGCCATTTTTCCCCTTCGTACCTTCTGCTGTTATGGAAGAAAAATACTTTTCTTTATCCATTTTTGCATTTTTGATTTGAAAGTCGACAGAGCCAGCCAATCCTCCATGACCTCCTTCACCTCCCGTTCCGCCTATTCCACCTGTACTTCCATCTTTACCTGTATCCGTACATCTAATGTGCCGAGACCAAGACCAATTTTGATGATCCTCTTTACTTTTAAGCTCTATAGAAGAACCTTCACTATAAAGCTTCGAATCAAGAAGGTTATTTTTGGATGCAGGATTTCCTTTTGCTCCATTTACGCCCTTAGCTCCATTTTGCCCATTGCCACCATTTCCACCTTTTGCAGAAATAATTAACTTTCCACCACTTTTTTCAATGCAATATCCATAAAATGATCCTGCGCTTCTTCCTAGGTTGCCTGCAGCTCCGTGCTGGCCATTATTGTCCTCTATCTCTAAATGGTTCGCAGCATCCTGTCCATCTAATTTTATTTTTTGATTTTCGCTCACTTTGATATGAGGTGCAATCATTATCAAATTTTTTCCAGGTAATTCTAATGGACCATTAATTTGTATACCATAGACTCCATAAATTGCTATTGTTGTGCAACCATCTAAAGCATTATGATCCATGTTGATTTGTGAAACGCCAGGCATAAATCCTTTTATTGTACAAGTGGATTTGTCATACAGAGGATATTCATCCTTCAAGATAGAACTAATAAGTAGGACTAATTTGTCTAATGCATTGTCATTAACATTGCTATCCCTTAAATCGACAAGCTTTCTTTTATTATTTTTTGCTATCTCCACATTGTCTGATTTCGTACAGATATCAAAAATTGAATTTCGAATATCTTCAGTATTATGACCAAAGAATTTGTAACCATTAACATTCTGATTTAGTATTGTATCAATATCTTTAGGTTGTGATTGGTTATCTTTTTGTATTAAAAATCTAAAAAAGGTGGCATAGGCATTAGTTGTGCAAATTACCCAATCAAAATAGGTGATAACTTGTTCTATAATATTGGTTAATTTTTCTTCAGCTGCCTCTATTTGAAAAAGATCATTTTTATGAGATATGTATTTTTGTAGGAATTTCACACTATAATCTAACTCACAAAAAGTAGACTTTAATTCATTTACTTCGCCAAAATCTACTGAGGTGTCTTTGAAAGGATTAGGGGAGCTAACATTAACTAGCTGTTTGGCAATGTCGAAAGCAACTTCAATTTCTTGTTGATTGCAAATTGTCTTATCCTTTATGTGCTCTTCTAAAATCTTCTTTGTTTTCTTATATTCAGTCGTGCTAAGGTTGCCTTTTGGAAATGATTTTATGTATTGTTTGATATTTTTTTTGAGATTCTCTTCTATAATTTGAGCTTGGTTTATAAAATTAGCTCTTTCGTGATTAATATCACCAATAATCACTCCAGCACTAAGCAATTCAAAATCTTTTTTAAAGTCGTCTTTACTTACTTTTACTACAGGTACTTTCTTGATAAAATCTAAAATGTCTTTACGTAACTCAGGATTTTCGAAAATTGTACCTGCTTGGTATGGTTCCGGAGGCATAGGAAAAAGCTTTACTCTTTGATTGTCTGTTAGATGTTGGAAAAACTCTCTTTCCTCTTTTGTTATAATAGTACCAGCTTCTCTGATTTCTCTGATCTGCTCTATGCCATCTTTTATAGCCTCAATTGCATTATTGGTTGTCGTTCTAGTCTCCGTTTTCGTAACAATGATCAATGTTTGGTCTATCCATTTCTTTGCGCTAAAGTCAGGGATAAAATTTCTTATCGCCTTCACAAACTTGATAAGATCCGTTCCTCTGTTTGCTTCGTAAAATATGAACGATTTTGGAACTACGAAAACCATTCTAATTCCCATAATTTTATCACATTCTACTATATTGCGGATTGCAATATGGTTTTTGATCTCGGTATACTCTCCTCGGGTATCGCCAAATCCCGGAGTATCTATAAAAATTTGATTTTTATCATAGGTATAGATCATGACTTGATCTGTTTTTGCCTCACCTCCATGTCCTATGTGATTCGATTTTGAATCTAAATAAGAGTTACCATATCTTATTCCTATAGTGAGATTTTTATTCAACAAAAACTCCATTAAAGTGGTTTTACCGCCTCCAGTCGAACCTAATAAAACTGTACCTGTTGCCTTTGCTGTTGTATCTAATGAATTACAAGGATTGTTATTAGCTAATTCAATCGCAGCTATTTCTTTTCTGATTTTTAATTTAAATTCTGACATACTTCTTCCTCTCAAAAGTTTTGATTTATGTTTTTGCAATCAATAAAGTAACGTATGAAGAAATAGTCTACCTTAAACTTAGTTTTTTTGTAAAGAAAAATGTTATAATTTCTTATAAAAAATCAAAAATAAACGCGAAGAATATAATTTTGATATCGACAATTAAACTTAGGCCATGCACAGTGCATTTCTAGCGAAAAAACGTGACCAATGAAAAAACACCAGAATCAAACAACACCTCTTAAAGAAACACTTATTTCGTGTAAGATCATGTTTAAGTATGCACTCCTTTTTGGATGCATTATCAATTGTTTAATGCTCGCTTCGCCAATTTATTCTATGCAGGTATTAGATAGAGTGATTTCTAGCAGCAATATAAACACTTTAGTGATGTTGACATTAGTTATTGCTTTTGCCTTATTGCTTTTAGGGTTATTGCAAGGGGGTAGGGCCTTTGCTATGACAAAGATGGGTGATTGGATTGAACAAAAATTATCTGAATCTACTTTTATAAACTCAGTCAAAAGCTCTCTCGAATCAAGAAACAATGTAGGCTCTCAACAATTCCGTGATCTGCAAACGATAAAGTCTTATCTCATTAGTCCTGGTTTGCTCACTATGGTTGATTTACCTTGGGCCATTATTTTTATTATAGTACTTTTTATTATTCATCCCTGTATGGGATTCATTTCTGTAATAGGAGGATTAATTTTAATGGGTTTGGCGCTTTTATCCGATAGAGCAACAAAACCACTTTATGATTCTATAAGCGATGAATCCATTAAGAGCATGCGCCAAATAGATCAAGCTACGCGAAATGCCGAAGTGATCGAAGTGATGGGTCTCCTTCCTAATATTATTGGCAGTTGGCAAAAAATAAATCACAAAGTACAGGCAACCCAATCTCTTGCTGCCAAAAAACAGTCTATGCTTTCTGAATTATCCAAATTTATCAGAATGTTCCTTCAAATACTTGTCACTGGAATAGGAGCTTATTTAGTGCTTCAGGGCGAAATTTCAACTGGAGCTATTATTGCAAGCTCATCTTTAATGGGTAGAGCGCTTGCCCCATTTGAAAATGCTATCATTGCCTGGAAAGGTTTCATCAATGTTAGAAAATCCTATGAGAGACTCAATACTGCTTATCTATCCAAAGATAATGAGGAAGAAAAAATGTCCTTACCAGATCCGACCGGGAAAATGGACGTCGAAAACATCTTCTATAGTCCCCCTGGTTTGCAGCAATACATAATAAAGGGAATTTCTTTTAATTTGGAACCAGGCGAAACATTAGCAATTATTGGGCCAAGTGCTGCTGGTAAAACAACTTTAGCAAAACTCATTGCTGGAGCGCTACGTCCTTCAAATGGTATAGTGAGAATAGACAATGCAAACATACAGGATTGGAATCGAAATGAATTAGGTCAATTTATTGGCTATTTACCTCAGAGTGTAGAACTCTTTAATGGCACAATTAGGGAAAATATTGCGAGAATGAATCCAAATCCCAACCCACAAGATGTCCTGCATGCTGCGCAAATGGCAGGTGTTCATGAAATGATTTTACAACTGCCTAAAGGCTATGATACAGAGATTGGTTTTGATGGATCCATGCTTTCAGGGGGACAACGTCAAAGATTAGCCCTAGCTAGAGCCTTATTTGGCAATCCAAAAATACTGATATTGGATGAGCCTAATTCAAACTTGGACAATTTTGGGGAATCTGCTCTTGCATCAGCATTACAAATCGCTAAATCAAAAAAAATGACCTGCATAGTCATCTCTCACAAGACCAGTATATTGAATCTTAGCGATAAGATTATGATTGTACAAAATGGATCAATAGCAAAATTTGGCAAAAAAGAAGAATTTATGCAGCCAGCCAATACGACTCAAACGATACCCGCTGAAATCTAGCTTAAATAGATCCTTCATTTTAACTTCTTGCCTTTTTATACAGTCTCTATAGTTTGTATCTCTACATATGAATATTTGGATTCTTTTCATTATAGTTGTCTTGATAGGATATTTTTTAGGCTCCATATCTTTTGCCGTAATCATCTCAAAATTCTACGGCATTGATATACTGAAAGCAGGTAGTGGTAGCCCAGGTGCTACCAATGTGAAAAGAGTTATCGGAAAAAATGCCGGAAATCTCGTCTTCATTCTCGATTTTTTCAAAGGGACCATAGCCACAGCATGGCCTCTCATCCTCTTTTTAGGTGAAAATCTCAGTTTCTACTTATGTTTAGCGGGCCTTATAGCAGCTGTAATAGGACATAGCTTTTCAATATTTCTTAAATTTAGAGGTGGCAAAGGCATCGCAACTACCATGGGTGGTATTCTCATTCTGATGCCCTGGTCATTACTCATCGGCCTTATCGTCTGGATATTCTTTTTTTATGCGACCCGTTATGTCTCATTAGCCTCTCTGTTGTTTGGTCTAAGTTTACCTATTAGTGCCATTATTACCCGAGCTTCCCAGCCTCAAATTGCCTTGAGTTTTGTATTAACTATTTTAATCCTTTTAAGGCACCGTCCTAACATCGATAGACTTTTACGGGGAACTGAAAATCGTTTTGTAAAAAAATCGTAAACTATCTAAGCGGGAATGAAAAACACTCTAATAAACCGATTTTTCGCTTTTCTTTTATCCCAAACTGAGGTTATCCTAGTACCATGCATTTTCCTTCAATTCTTTCTCGGATCAAGCTTCCTGTTCTTCTCTTATTAATCATAACAGGTGTACTTTTTTTAGGTA
>JABDAI010000007.1 GCA_013289195.1 Verrucomicrobiota bacterium | reverse complement strand
AAAAAATGTCCACTATTTTTATATTGATCTTCCATTAAATTAAAAAAAGACCTCAACTTCGCATACGAAAATGCTGGAGTTTGGCCTTCTTTACGTTTTGGATCATAATATTGAAACGATAATTCATATATTTTTAAAGCATAGTTACTGCGAAAATCCATTATAAGGGAGAGAGGAATATTTTTAAATGGGGTTTTGCTATCTAAATACTCTTTGATAAACATTGGATCAAAAGAATATGAAATAGTATCTTTTTTTAAATCATATCTACAAGAAGAAATTACATGAGAAAATCCACGATAATCAGGATTATACGCTGACCAATCTACTTTTAAATTTTCAAGTTCTTCTAAAATTAAAGCCGTATCTTTATTGCTTAATTTAAATCTCAAAAGATCACAAAATAAACTAATAGGAACAGTATGAACACTACCTGGTGCTAAAGTTCTATCTATTTCAGAAGATACAAACAACAAAGCTTTAAATGCTTTTCCTTTTCTCAATGAAGGAAATGCAACATTATTAGCTATTGTTATGGTGTTTTTAACTGTTTTACCCGTAGCTCTATTCTCATTCTTCATATCACCTCTTTTAAAAAAGAAGTGATATAAAAGCAATTTAAATTACTTATTCTTCCAAAAAAGCCTTTCCAATATTTAATGTTTTAACAAATGCAAATGTATCAACACACGCTTTACATCGCACAAAAAGTACCCTTTTTTCCGTAATAGGTGATAGTTAATGCACCTAGCCTCTTCTCAAGATTTTTCTCTAACTAATTTTTGTAACTTTCTTCAAACTAAAGTCTGATTCAAAAAGATAAAAACCAAAGATTCTAGAAAACGTCTCATTATTATAGCGTTTATTCGCATTCACTGTGCACAAAAAAAGTTCACATTTCTGCAACGGGTGATAATGATTACCACTTCTCGAGGATCTCCTCAAACATAACAAGCTGCAAATGACTTCTTATAAAAATCTATTTCGATCAAAATCATCTTGCTGTTTTTCTCCGCAATAGGTGATAGTTAGCTCCATCTTCTTTTTTCGAAATTCTTCTGCTTAACTAATCATTTTCTATAACTAACTTAAAGGCTGATTAAAAAAGGTCAAAAACTAAGGACCTCCTGGAATTCGTTCTCATTATTATTTCCGCAATGGGTGATAATCAATCACCTCATTTTGGTATTATGTTAAAGCATAAAAATCTGTAAAATGAACTGCTTATAAAAACTATTCGGATGGAAAACCGTATTACTCTTTTTTTCCGCAATAGGTGATAATTAACAGGCCATTCCCCTCTTTTTGATATACTGTTAAAGCATAAAAATCTGTAAAATGAACTGCTTATAAAAACTATTCGGATGGAAAACCGTATTACTCTTTTTTTCCGCAATAGGTGATAATTAACAGGCCATTCCCCTCTTTTTGATATACTGTTAAAGCATAAAAATCTGTAAAATGAACTGCTTATAAAAACTATTCGGATGGAAAACCGTATTACTCTTTTTTTCCGCAATAGGTGATAATTAACAGGCCATTCCCCTCTTTTTGATATACTGTTAAAGCATAAAAATCTGTAAAATGAACTGCTTATAAAAACTATTCGGATGGAAAACCGTATTACTCTTTTTTCCCGCAATAGGTGATAATTAATAGGCCATTCCCCTCTTTTTGATTACTGTTAAAGCATAAAAATCTGTAAATGAACTGCTTATAAAAACTATTCGGATGGAAAACTGTATTACTCTTTTTTCCCGCAATAGGTGATAATTAATAGGCCATTCCCCTCTTTTTGATATACTGTTAAAGCATAAAAATCTGTAAATAAACTGCTTATAAAAACTATTCGGATGGGAAACCGTATTACTCTTTTTTCCGCAATAAGTGATAATTAAGGGGCCATTCACCTCATTCTATTAAAACATAAAAAACTGCAATTGAACCGGTTATAAAAGCTATTCGGATTAACAACCGTATTACTCTTTTTTCCGCAATAAGTGATAATCAACGCCATCCTATCCTCACTCGAGATTCTTTTGCTTAACCATAAAGGCCGATTAAAAAGGTCGAAAAACCAAAGATCTCTGGAAACCGTCTCTCAATTTTTTCCGCAATAAGTGATAATTAAGGGGCCATTCACTCTATTTGGTTTTCTGTTTAAACATAAATATTTGAAATTGAATAGCTTATAAAAGCTATTCGGATTAACAACCGCCTTACTCTTTTTTCCGCAATAAGTGATAGTCAACGCCATCCTATCCTCACTCGAGATTAACACCCATTTTCAATAGCTAATATAAAGGCAGATTAAAAAGGTCGAGAACTAAGATCTGTGAAAACCGTTTCAATTTTTTTCCGCAATAAGTGATCATTAATGGGTCATTCACCTCATTTGATGTTCTGTTAAAGCATAAGAATCTGCAATTGAACCGCTTATAAAAGCTATTTGGATTGACAACCTTCTTACTCTTTTTTCCGGAATAAGTGATAGTCAAAGCCATCCCACACCTCTCTCGAGATTCTTCTGCTTAATCAATCATTTTCTATAGCTAACTTAAAGGCTCTTTAAAAGGTGGAAAACTGAAGTCCGCTGGAAATCGTGTCTCATAATTTTTTCCGCAATAAGTGATAATTAATGTCCATTCACCTCATCTTGATACTCTGTTGAAGCATAAAAATGAACTGCTTATAAAAGCTATTTGGATCCAAATCGTCTTACTCTTTTTCCGCAATAGGTGATAATTAATAGGTCATTCACTTCATTTTGATATTCTGGTGAAGCATAAAAATCCGCAATTGGACTGCTTATAAATTATTCGGATGAAAATTATCTTACTCTTTTTTCCGCAAAAAGTGATAATTAACGTCATCTTACTCTCTCAGGTTCTTTCTGCTTAACACATTTTTCTAGAGCTAACTTAAAAAGAATTAAAAAGTCGAAAACCCAAGACCTCTAGAAATCACGTCTCACTATTTTCCGTAATACGTGATCAGGTATTCCGCAATAGGTGATCATTTATCCGCAATAGGTGATTGTCATTTCGTAAAAAGTGATAGTCTGTCCGTAAAAAGTGATTACACTGAACCTGAATCCCTTTATATAGCAGCCTTTTGCAGTTTGTATATTTCTTATATTCTTTAATATTCTAATATTTCTTATAGAGTTTATTTTTTCCAGTAAAAATCCGCGAAGCTTGATTCGGGGCATTATATGCCAAAATTAAAATTCTAACTGACTTTCCTTATAAAGCACTTATTCTGTCTCCATTTCTTGATACATATTTTTATATCATATTTATGTTGCTCTACAACTATTGGCAAAATAGCCTTTTGATTTTACCTTCCCATTTTATCTCAGATAACTATTCATATTTTTCTCTAGCCATTATACTTTTTATTGTGATTATCTTTTTTAAACTGCACATTGGTACCGATTGCATAAGGAAATGTATATGATCTCTATCTATTCCTATTTCAAGAAAATTTTTTGTTATCTCCAGACATATTTCTTTCAAGAATTTATACGCTTTGTCCTAAAATACCACTCGATAGTATTTTGCTGAATATCCTAAATAAAACAACAAGACTGAAAAGGTGATGCTCCCCCTGTTTCTACTTATTTTGCTGATCTTTCAAATTACTCAGGTATTCTTGCCCATTTTTGCTAATTCTATATTTTTGTAAGCGGCTTTGAGGATGTTCAGGCATGGTATATGCGATTAGCTCTTTGTCTAGCAATTGTTTTAGAACTCTCTTAATGGTTCCAGATGCTTGGTCAATACCTACAACGGGTGCTAATTCTTTTTTTGAAGCCTCCTTTTCCAATAAAAAACTTAAAACTAGTAACTCTCGCGACTGGGCCGCTGACTGGGCCACTGACTGGGCCACTGACTGGGCCACTAATCCACCCTCTTTATCTCGATCTCGAGCTTTTTCTAATTCTATTACCTTTGGATGAATTGGCAATACAGTCAAAAAATAGCTTCTTTCTGCGTTACTTTCAAAGCTGGGATTCGGTGAACCATTTGCTTTCATAGCACTCAAAATTTTAGGGATTCCAGTTCCTCGCCCTTCAGTCAGATCCAATTCTTTAAGAAAATCGCCTATGCGACGATTCGTATATAGCTGAGAAGCCCCCTTACCTTTTTGCAAATCCTCTAAATTGATCGAGCTGTCAGGACCAGGAAAACTTTTGATAAAAATTTCTTCAGGCAAAATACGCACTTCGACAGGTTCTCGGATATCATAACTTCTGTGATAAATGGCATTCACCAAAGCTTCTTCAATAGCAATATAAGGAATGTTAAATATACGATCTGCTTTAGCTCGATCCGGGTATTAAAAAATATGCTCAACAATAACATTGTCACGAATATATTGTAATGCAGATATTAATATTTTCCATATAGGTCCTTTAAATGTTTTTTCAAAAAACCTATCTCCACCAGGACCATCAGGAAAATTAATAATGTCGATTTGTGTGCAGGGGAAAAATTTATCTGGATTTTTGTTAAAAAACATTAATCCGACGTTTTTTGGCTTTAAAGCTTCACTTGGCCCATCAACAATCTGCATTTGCCTACATAATTGCTCTAATTCTAAATCGCCAAGATTGTTTCTTAATCCACTATTAATCTCATAAAGAAACTCCTTGATCAATCCAAATTCAAGGTCCTCAATCGTTGAATTATAATTCAACCGATCATCAAAGGGAACTCTCTCAGATATACGAATTAGTTCTTTCTCATCGAAGTTGGTTGCTTTGATCGTAGAAGATCCTCTTCTAATATAATATCTGTATTGGGAATCACCTTTCCCTAACTTTTCTCGCGCTTTATATGGCCTATCTTGCCCGCCAGGAACCCAAATGACTAAAACATTTTGTGCCTCTATAACATAAGGCGCCACCACTGGATGATATTGAGGAATTATATAACTATATCCAAGCGATAAAAGCTCTTTTTGAATTTTGTCTAACTGATTGGATTGCAACCCCGCAGGAGGGAGAATCGGCTTACCATCTATTTCTTCAATCCCAATAAAAATATACCCGCCTCCTAAATTATGAATGTCATTTGCAAAAGCACATATCGTGTGGAGCGCATCCTCTGGATTCCAGCTCTTTTTGAACTCCAAACGTTGCCGGACCAATCAAAGTTAAGTATGAAGGGAGGGAATTAGTATTACACCTCTTAGAAGGTACGACTCTTATGAGTATATTGACTTTTTTGCCATATTACTATTCCTATAATAAAATCTTTCAACTTCATTGAAATGATATCATTTCGCTTCAATAAGCCTATTTACTTCTGCTTCAATTGCAGGAATTATACATGCAAGACAAAACTTTTGCATACTTCGTTCGGTCTTTTTTTGAATAAATTGCAATTTTAGCATTTCAGGTTCAGTAAGTCGAAGTGCAAATAGTTTTTTAACATCTGAACGAACATGAGATTCTTCCCATGGAAAGACTTCAATTATTTCATTACAAATGGTGATAGGTTCTTTTTCAGAAATTGACGTAATTGAAGAAGAAAAATTGATTGATTTTTCCTTTTTAACTCCGGCACCTTGAATAAAGGCATCTAATTCCTTATTGATTTTAGGCGGCCGACTTTGCAAGCTTTGTTTTTTCATTGTAAACTTTTTTGTAGAATGTATTCATTTCCTTCACTGCTTTTTGATCGATTGGTTGCAATTCTAAAACAGAAAGTCCCCTGCTCGCAGCTTTGCGATATGCAATTCTGTCGCAAATTGTAATTCCAGAATATTTTAGGTTTTCAAAATCTTTTAATAACTCAATCGCCTCATTTGATTCTGTTACTGAAGGATTGGCTGATGACCGATTTATAATTATGTATGCCTGGAGTTTAGGATTGAAATTCCTAGCTGCTTGAACCAATTCTTCCATTTGCGAAAGTGTCCAAAAATCAAATTGTGAAGCTTGAATGGGGATATAAAGTTTGTCTGCAACAGCCATAGATGCTCTTAATTCAACACTATCTCTTCCTCCTGCGTCTACAATAATATCTTTATAGCGTCCAGTTAAATCTAATAGCTCAGTACCTATACCCTTTCCGAATTTTTGAATACATGATATTCGATTATTAGGCAATACTTCGTTTCTCATAGTTGCCCAAAAATTGGCACTTTTTTGAATGTCTGCATCTACCAACAAAACATCTTCTCCAGCCATTTTTCGAATTACCGCTAGGTTTGTAGCTAACGTTGTTTTACCGGTTCCACCTTTTTCAACTCCTATAAGGATGATCATACTTCATTAAACTAAATAAAAATAAACTTTTCAAGAAAAATGATATAAGATCAATTAATTTCATTTGATATGTAGTGAAATTATATTGGATCACATAACATGATATGATACGATGTTATCGCTATGTAGTTATGTCAGCGTCAAATTGCTTAGCTAATAGAATATGTAGATGGGTTGTATAATACCAATTTTCATTGCTAAATGAACGTATTTTTGCTTGAAAAATTATTCCTAATATCGTTTGATAATGTTAAAAAAATCATTGAATTATCAAATGCCAAAAAAATCCAAATTCATAGATAATGAAGTCGCAGCAAAGGCTGAGAAAGCCCTTAAATCCATGGGAAAACAGGCTTTATTAGTCAAAAAATAGAGGCAGTCATTGCGGCCAATAAGTACGGAATTACTTTGGTTGCAAAAGTATTTGGCATTTCACGAACCACTTTGACTGTGTGGATTAAACATATTAAAAATGATAGATTCAAAGCCTTGCAGGCTCCTGCAGAGCGAAAACGAAAGGATAAAATAAACAATGAGCAAAAAAGTCAAATCCAAGAATGGCTGATTAAAGATCCGCAATTAACGCTCAAAGCAATTCAACTTAAATTGAAAGCTCAATATCAATTGAGTGTCGGTATATCAACTGTACAACGTAAGCTTAAGGAAATGAACTTTTCGTATATCACGCCTCGACCTAAACATGTTAATCAAGACAAAACTAAGGTCGAGGATCTTAAAAAAAAATATAGTTGGTGAATTAACAAGAATCGAGCATACAAGAGTCTTCTTTTTTGACGAATCACGCTTTGGGACACATTCTAAAATAGGCATGGCTGGTTTGAGACTGGAAAAAGATCAACAGTTAAGATAAAATTGGGATATCAGAATTTTTATTTATATAGTTCAGTTGATATAAAAGATGGTAGTAATTTTAGCTTAATCTTATCTAACGTTAATACAGAAAATATGAATATATTTTTATTGCATATGTCAAAAGAATATAAAAATGATAAAATGATTTTAATCATGGACAGGGCGGGATGGCATAAATCAAAAGATCTAAAAATTCCCGACAACATTAAAATTGTCTATCTTCCACCGTACGCCCCAGAATTAAATCCAGTGGAAAGGTTGTGGCAGTATATAAAAAGTAAGATTTTAAAAAATATACTTTATGAAACGATAGGAGAATTAGAATCAGTATTGTGCAGTTTGATGAAATCACTTTTAAATGATACTGTTAAAAGCATTTGCGAAACACAATATATGTTCAATTAGCAATGAAAATTGGTATAAGTTTATTGGACGAAGTTACTAATAGAAAAAGTTTTTATTGAACACTTAAGTAATCGCCTTGTCTCCAATATTGATATCCATAGTAACCACCAATACCTGTTATTACTAAAACTCCTCCACCTATGCCAAATACCATTTCTAAAATAAAAGGCATATTATTAGTAGTAGGTCTAGGCGAAGTACAACAGCCAAAAATAAGGTAAGTTTGGCCTGTCTGCCCATTTACTCGCATATTTCCGATTAGAAGATCATTTATTCCATCACCATTAATATCTCCAGGGCCAGCTACATAATTATAATCATCAATATTGTTTGGTATATTATTAATAATAAATCCATTACTGCCACTGAGATCTTGAACATAAAGTGCAGGAGGCCATTGCTTTTTGCTGCCAAATACGACATAGTTTTCGCCTTGTGCATTGAACTTAGTATCGGTAACGGTACTGATGAAAATATCATCTACACCATCATTGTTAACATCTCCAGTGCCAGTAACTGAAATACCAACCCAGGCCCGTCGATCGTTTTTACCATTAATAATGAACCCATTATTGCCATCAATGTTATTCAAGTCAAAGATAGCTGGCCACTTTTCTTTACTACCGAATATGACATAACAGATGCCTACATAATTGTTTGCGGCCGATGCACCTATTAATATATCTTCGATTCCATCACCATTAACATCTCCTGCTGGGCTTGCGGAAAGAGGGCCTGTATATGAATTTTCTGCAAAAAACTTACCAGTTATTCTAAAACCATTAGTACCATTGAGAGAAGAAAGGCTCATGTTCGCAGGCCAAGTGGTTTTACTACCAAATACTACATACCCTTGTCCTTGAGCAGAGTTAGCTTCTGGAGCAAAAACAAAAAGATCATTTATTGTATCTCCATTTATATCGCCTATTCCACTAACACACTGACCACTAAAATCTGATTGATTAATACCTTCGATTGTAAAGCCGTTAGTTCCATTAAGATTAGTAACGTTAAAGATTTTAGGCCATTCTTCTTTACTACCAAATATCACATAGCTTTGACCCGTTGAGTTATTTGCTCTTGAATTACCAATTAAGATATCGTCAATATTATCTCCATTAACGTCCCCTGCGCCACTGATATAAACGTCTAGATCATTGTCATTTATACCAGTTGCGGAGCCCATGTAAATGATAAACCCACTGGTATTCGTTAAATTTTTAAGATCTATTGTTCTTGGCCATGTTTTTTTACTACCAAATAGGACATAAGTTTTTTGAATCATATAAACACCAAGTAAAAAATCATCTATGCCATCCCCATTAACGTCTCCTGCATCAGATAAATAAAGGGATCCATCACCACCACCAGCATCGATGCCATTAATAATAAAGCCATCAGTGCCATTAAGATCTGCAAGATAAACACGTTCAGGCCAATTTTGCTTACTACCAAACAAGACATAAGCTTGTCCTTTTTGCCCATTGGCGCCTAAAGCACCGATAAGCATATCCTTGATGCCATCACCATTGATATCGCCTGCTTTGCTTACGGACCAACCACTTTCATCTTTCTGATACAGACCATCGATTATGAAACCATTCGTACCATTAAGTTTAGCAAGTTCAAATACAGCCGGAAAACTTTGATTGGAATACTCAGCATTTATCAATTGCGTAAAAATACTAATAAAAGCAGTTATGAAAATAACGGCTTTGGTTTTAATTTTGAGAAAATCTTTCATTAACGTCATTATTTATTATTAATTAACAACATATCAAATCGTCAATTAGAAATTCAAAATATATAGATTCCTTAACTATTACAGAGCGCAATGATTCTCAAGAGGAGAACATGGCATTAATAAATAATCATGTTTTTACCAAGAATTCGTTTATTGATTCTACATTCAATTTATAGAGTAGCCCTACCCTACCCTCCTGGAATTACAGCAAACAACCTAGATACTATGCGATACAATATAGTATCATATCATATAACATAATATGGTAAAATTGAATGATGGTGTATTACATAACATGATGCGATGTGAAGTGATATCATATTGCAAAATCTGAAGTAGTGTTATTTAGATGTAATATAATGTAGTTAATGTAAATCGGCTTTGAATGAAATGCAATTAGATATATATGGGATTGCGTAAATAAAAGATTAGGTGCTATGTGCTAAAATTAAATGATGTAGTATTACATAATATGATATTAAGTTATGCGACACAAAATAAAATGATATCATATCGTACGACATGATGCGATATTATTGCTTGTGCTCGGATTGCAGTAGATAGCCCTGGCATTAAGTGATACAATATGCCATCATGTCATAGCATAATGTGGCAAAATTAGACGATGACGCATTACATAACATAATGCGATATGATATCATATTATTTTAGATCGCAATCATTGAGATGGTGTTAAATTATATAATATGATACGATATAAAATGATATCATATCGCGCAATCTGAAGTAGTGTTATTAGACGTAATATATATAATAATACAAATCGGCTTTGAGTGACAATATTACAATTAGTTAAACATGGGTTATATAAGTAAAAAATCTAGATACTATGCGATACAATATAGTATCACATCACATAGCATAATGTGAAAAATTAAATGATGTATTACATAATATGATATTGCGCTATATGATACAAAATGAAGTGATATCATATCGCATTATATCGTGCGATATTACTGCTTGTGCTATATTATTAGGATGTAAAAGGATGTAAAAAGATGTAAACCGGTCAACTTGAATATGACATGCAAAGTTTGCTAAAGTATTTGTATTCTAATTCTTAAATTTCTAAATTTTTAAAAAATCTACCTTTACAGGAAGCAATATTAAGAAAAGCCTAATATAAAATGGTATTTTGTTATACAACCATTGTGGAGTCCGATTATTAGAATCTTTAGGGACAATCATATATTTTTTGAATTTCCCTGATGAGTGGTACACGATACAACAAAAATCTTTAAGATCTCTGAGCTCGTGAGGTTGTACCTTAAAAGAATCAGTTTTGGAATAAGAATAGGATACCCCTGATCGGCTGACAGATTTTGTTCTTTTGATAATTGGTTTTTTGCCAATAAATTCTGCTGAAGAAACTGCGCAGTCTTCATCAGAAGCTCTAAATATTATGCGATTTCTTAAATTAAGTATTGTCACATTAGCTTTCTCTTTGCTACCTAAAGGTGGATAAAGAGATGTTTTAGATTGGCACGCCACAATGGTTGTAGCTCCTGCTTCTCGAATGACATCGACATTTCCATCAGCTTCAGTAATAAAACGTTGTGCTTCATCTTGCCAGCAAATTAATAGATTCTTATTTGAAAAAGAATCTTGCTTCCTATCGAAGCGTCGAAGGACCTGTGTATAAAATAATAGTTTTAGTAATGTGCACACGTAGCGTCGTTCAATTTGTAATTTCTGAGGCATAGCAACACAGACAATTTTCCCCTTTTCAATTTCATCAAAGCTAAAAGTATTATCCGAACAAAAAACTTCAGCCACCTCATCATTCGTAAAATAATTTAAAAAATTATAGATAGTACCCTGAACCCCTCCTAATTGATCTTTGGGTTGATTCCAATATCGATTTTTAAAATGGTTAAGGCATTCGTAGAGCTTGACATGCTTTAAGAGGGTAGGGGACTCGGGATCGATTATGCTTATGAGCGCATCATAAGTTTCACGGTTTGTTAAAATTTCTAAGACATTTTTCAAAGAGGGATAAGAACGTTTTCCTATAGGAATTTTGATCTGCTCTTGAAAATTGCCAATAGACCTAAAGAGTTCAATAGCCCATCCAATATTAGATTCACTTTGTGTCCTAAAAAAACCTTTTTCACTACTGCCGCCAGCAATAGAAGAAGCTGTATTGACAATTGCTGAAGCATAAGTATTTGACGGAATTCCATCGTCGGACAAAAGATTGAGCCTATATTTAGGCTTCCAGTCTTTCTCTGCATAATCTGGCTTGGTCTGTAAAAGCACGAGATGTTCCTCCCGATTATAATGAGTGGCCATATCTTGGAGTGTCTGCCAATAAAGCCCTTTCTCATCGATACAGAAACCTCCCCAAGGATGTTCGACTTTATTTCCTTTTTTGTTATATTTGCCATTCTCATTTTTGAACACCTGATGCATGAGGATGTTGATAGCAGACTGCGTTTTCCCAGAACCTGTGCTCCCTGTAATAAGCCAACCTCGGCAAAAAGCATTTCTATCCCAAGTTAAATTTCCCAATTTACAGGTGTATGGAACCTTCTTTGTCCAACGGAATACCAACACTATAATTAAAACTGAGCCTACACTGGCAAAGAAGTAATTCAGAGTATGGTTATTGGATGCAAAGGCTATATTTGGAAACAAGGAAATTTTATTAATGGCATGGATCAGAGGATTTAGTAATAGAGAAGTAAGGTCAATTTGGGCTAGTAAAAATTCAAGAAAAACGAAACAAGATAAAAATCCGAGTACGACTTCAGAAAGCTGCATGAAAATCCATTTAGCTGTTGACATTTCAATAGCAAATATGATTTTTATTTAGAATACAAATTAAAACAAATTTTTATAATAGAAATATTCAAAAAGGAAAATTATGAATGAACTAATGCAAAATCTTGGGCATATCGTTAAAATAATAATGGCAATTACATTTATCATGGGATTGATTAAAATCGGATATGGGTTTTATAATATTAAGCAGGGAGAAAATGGAATAATGGATATCGTTGGAGGGGCTGCTATGGCAGTAGCTCCATTTTTAATGTATGCTATGTATGATTTAATTGGTTTAGGGAGTTCTGCAATAGATCCTAGTATGTTAAATTAGTTTGTTTTAAATGAACATTTGAATGGCAATGGAAAGATTTATAATACAAACACATTCAGGTATCGATTCAGCTGGAAAAGTTTTTGGGATTGAAACACGGTATTTTATTCCAATTTTATGTGCTTTGTTTGCCTCCATCATTTTATTTTTCATCATTTCAATGAGCGCAGGTGGACAAGCGCTATCGATAATTCTTAGAATTTTGTTGGGATTTGCTCCACTTATCCTTGCTATAACTTATGTTGGCATTTTTTTCATTGGCAGACTTCCGCACTTTCAGGAGGATTTTTTTGATAATCTATTAAATGGCCCAAATTTCAATGTGACCCAAGTTAATCACAAAGAAAATCCGCTAATGTGTAGAGAGGACAATGAGTAGTATACCAGATGGATTTTTTCTTAATGGATTACTCTTTTGGGGAAAGTCATTTTCCCGAGACTGTTTGCTATCCAAAGGGTTTTTGATTGAAGTACCGGATATGCGATGCTTTTCTACGGAGCAATCTTATGAGTTTCATGAGAAAATTAGAGCATTTTTAGGGGAACTCGATCCCGATTACAGTTTACAAATTCAATGGTCAGTAAGTAGTGACTACGAAAAAGATTTACTCGGGTATGAAAAAATAGCACCGGATTCGGACAATCAATGGGGGTGTTTCGTAAGAAAAGATAGGCTCAATTATTTCAGAGCGAAGTCACTGAATGGAGATCTGAGGAAGGAAATTTTATCGGTATTTTTATCGCACAAATGCAGTACTGTTCCTAGGCAAGGGCTTAAGAAACAAGAGGAAATTGAATCGTTTTTAAGATCAGAAAGTCGAGCATTTCTTGAAAAAATTACACGTTTTGCAAATATTATTGGTGCAGGCAGTGTGAAGTCGATGGAAGACGAGGATCACTATAACTATTTTTTAAGGTTTTTTGACCCATCTCTTAGCACCCAATCCAATAACAACACAGTAGACTTAGCAGAAAGTATTTTAAGCAATACTTTATACAGCGACGGTGTTAGTACGTACAAGGATGGGAGTGTATTTTTTAAGCTGGGAGATCACTATCATTCGGTGTTTGTTTTAAGGAAATGGCCTAGATTTGTTTATCCTGGAATTATTATTCAGCTGCTAGATTCCTTACCCCAAGATTTCTGCATTACGCAAAACATTTTTCCACTCAATGTTGAGAAAGAAATTAAACAAGAAGAACAAGCGATCAAGCATTTAGGGGGCAATGTCCAGAATTCAGGAGGTATTTCGCTAGAAACTACCATAGAAAAGAAGCATCAGAAAATTCGTTCTCTTATGGGAGGATATACTATGCCTTACAAAGTGATGACTGTTGTAAGAGTATGGGGAAAAACTTTGGATGAATTATTTTCAAAGAATATAGCACTAAAGACAGCCATTCAAAATATGAATGGAGCTAAATATCATCAAGTGAACCAGGCAGGTCAGGCTAAAAGTTTGTTCTTTGAAACATTTCCCGGATGGACGGGAGGGAAGAGGCGAGGGTGGGACCTCTATACAGAGAATAATGAGTTGTCAGCTCTAGTTCCTGTAAGCAACTCATTCTATGGAAGCTTAAAAGAAGGAGAAGCGCTCTATGAAGGTGCAAATGGCAATTTAGTTGGGATCAGCAGTTTTGCAGGAGGGACGCCGCAGCATGCAGTTTTGATCGGTATGACTGGAGCTGGTAAGTCAGTAGCAATTTGCGATTTTTTATCACAGACAGAAGCATTTTATGATTATACTGCGATTATCGAAGAGGGGCTTTCATACGGAGTATTTACAAAGCTTCTTGGCTGTGAACCCATCATCATGTCTCCTGATGCAAACATTACCATTAATTATTTAGATACCCAAGGACTGCCTCTAACGACAAGCCATTCTTCGGTAGCGACAAAGTTATGTTTAAAAATGATTGGTGCTAGCCAAGATGAAGAAGTCAATAACTATCGCTGTTCAATCATCAGTGCTTATTTAAACTGTTTGTATTGGAATCAATTTGAGGATTGGAAAAATAAAAATGAAAATAAATATGTGCTTTGTCTTAAGGAAGCTTATCTGATTGAAAAAAAGATCAAGCCTACGTTGGAGTTAGGAGCATCCTTCTTGGAAGCTTTTAAAGAAATGCAATTCCTAAAAAGCTCTAATAGGTCTAAATATGATGGATGGCTGAAGAATACAGATAGTGATCTGTTGCTTGAGTTTGAAAAAAATCCTCACGATGGAGTAGCTGTCAGAAATCTAGCCTTTTCTTATTTTACAGCCGAAGAGTATCCCACGCACAGCGATTTGGTAGAACTGATGAAGTATGAAAAATTTGATAATCATAAGTCAGAAGAAGTAGACTCAATGGCAACTATGTTAGCGGCTTGGGATCGCTATGGTGACAAAGGAAAACTATTTGATGGAGCTAGCAATTTAAAGATCAATGGGAGAGTCACTCATTTCGAATTAGGATATTTACCTGAATCTGCTAAGGAATTAAAGGAAGCTACAGGATTTCTGATTTCTAATTTTGTTAGACAACATATTATCAAAATGCCCCGAGGTGCTAAAAAGCGAATTATTTTTGAAGAGGTTTCTAGATTTTTGAATATCCCCGGAGGCGATGTCATCTTGAATGAGGCCTATGCACAGCTTCGTAAATATTCTTGTTGGGTACTTTGTGTGACTCAGCAGTTTTCTCAGTTAAAGATAACGCCACTCTATAAGGTAGTTATGGGCAATTCCAAATTATTTCTTTTAATGAGACAAAATCAAAGAGAAGATATTGATGAGATTGCTGAGTCTATAGGGTTGCCTGATACAGCTAAGCAATCTATTCAGAACTATACGCTTCCTGAGCACCAAAAAAATGCGGAAGAAAGATGCAGCTATATGACTGTTTTTGCTTTGGATGGGAAAAATAATTACTGTGGTACAGTAAAAATAAAGCCCTCAAAAGAATTACTCTATGTGGCATCGAGTGACGGTAAAACTTTCGATCTTAGAACAAAAGCACTCCTGAAATATGATTCTGTTTTTGAAGGAGTGGTCAGCGAAGTGGAGAGGGAATTTAAGGAAAAATGAAAACCCTCAAAATTATTATGAGTCTGTGTTTTTTAATGATACTTACGGGTTGTTATCAAGTCAAAAAAGGAATGTATACAAGTGGAGGAGGAGTGCTTGGTGGTGGACTTTCCTATGCACTTTTTGGTAATAATCCTTTAGCAGTGGGAGCAGGTGCAATAGGTGGAGCAGTAATTAGTAGCTCATTGTATGGAGAAGACGAACAAGCGCTTACTGCAAGTTACAATGAAGGTTATGTAAAAGCGAGTAGTGACGCTATTAAACGTCAATATTGGCTAAAACAAGCCATGGAGCGTTCTTCTAGCGAGACTGATGGTAGATTAAATTATTATACATTTCCAGCAGACAATTTAATGCCTGATGGAAGAATACTGGTCGACCATACAGTAACTGTTCCTATATTAGAATGAAACTATGAAACTATTTTGGACTACTTTAATTATATTATCACTGACTGTTTCGCAAACTTGGGGTCTATTGGCAAAAGGCGTTTTTATTTTAGGAGATACTGGACAGGCAGAGCGAATGGCTGCAATGGCGAAACAACTTGCAGAGGCCACAAAACAGCTCAATGAAGCACGCAAACTTGTTCGTACAGCAAATACTTTGGTACAAATTGCAGGAGATCCAAAATCAGTGATAACTTCTATGTCAAATTTATCTTCCGCTTCAAGGCAATTGGACCAGATCTTGGGGACTCCTACAACGCGAGAATTTCGAAAATTGGTCAATGCGAATGACAGTCTAACACGTTCGCAAGAGTATTTTAATAAGGAAGTAGGAAATTCATTTCTTTCTGGGAAAAAGCAAGTTCCCAGAAAGGCAAATTTGTATAGGGCTTGTGCATTAGCAGAGTCCAGTTATGATAGTTTTGATAAATTGGTAAGTATCGATAAAACAGTCCAACAGAGGGAAGCTAAGCGTCAGGAGAAGCTTACTGATGATTTAGTGAATGCGAAGACACAAGCCGAAGTGGATAAAATAAACGCAGCAATAGCTGCTTCAAAGTCTGCGCAAGATGCATCAAGTCATCAAATCATGAAACAAAAAATGGAGATTGATGTGCAGAAAATGGCTATGGAAACGGAAAGACAAAAGATACAAACAGCTCGAAACGAAGAAAGGCGATATGAGTTAATGAAAGCGCAAGAGAAACTTGCCACCAGAGAAGAAATTTACAAAGAAAATTTCAATGAGAAGGCAATTGCATCGCTAGAAGCGCCATCTGAATGTGAGTTAATATGAAAATTTTGCCAGTAATTATCTTTTCGATTACATTGCTTATTCCTTTTCAATCTTACGCAAAATCAAATAGAGATAGAATTAATGCCGAATTAGGACAATACACTTATCCGATCATTTTTAAGCACCTCCCTGATCGCTTACGTGAATTTAAGCCTTATTTTCAAGCTATTGCATTTGCGGTTTTAACTTCTGCATTGGTGTTTGCTTTAAGGAGAGCAAGCGAACCCCAAGGATATCTCAGTACAGTTGCCCTTGCTGGAATATTATCTGTCATGATTGCAAATAGCACATTTTTTCTTCAATTGTGCCACGATACTGTTCATAATCTCAATAAAGCATTAAACGTAGATTCAACTTATGCAGTTGCTCATAGGTTATATAATGCAGCTTTAAATTTTCATGGATTAACTGAAGGAAATGGCCACACAGCAGAGGCTGGATTGGATATAGACGTTGAAGTTGGGAGGGAAGAAAATATAATGAACGATTCACATGTTAGCAGTCTAAGTTTTTTTACAGATCCTTTTGGGTACTTAATGAAAGGAATAAAAAGTTTGGTAGTTGTTTTTATTGGCATAGTTATTAGTGCGACAATGAGTTTATGTTCTTTTTTTGTAGTTATATTGGAGACGATCCGATACTTCTTAATGCAGTGTGGATCCCTTGTTTTGCCGATTTTCATTTCGGGATTGATGACCCAAAGTTTTAGATCACAGTCGATCACCTATATTTTTGGATTAATCGGAATGGTTTGTTGGCCATTAGGATGGTCATTAGGACATATTGGGACTGTAGCATTATATGATGCGATAATAGAGATTGTTAATGGATCTATCATTACTGATAGTGGAATGGCGCATAAAGTTATTGAGGTTTTATCAGAAGTAGAGAATCCATGGGAATATGTTGCTACGACAGCCGGATGGTTAGTTACTGCTTCTATTGGGAGTTTACTATGGTTAATGTTACTATTTTTAGGAGTAGTTATTTGGGTTATAATAGTGACGTTATCAGCGCCATTTTTGATACAAAAATGTGTATCCTGTGGAGCACAATTCTTTATTGGAATAGCCAATGGAGCTGCGCAAACATTAGCTCGAACAATTGGAGGAGCTGCATCTTATGGAATGGTTAGATCAGCGCGCTCAACAACAATGAGTGAAAATGGAGAGAGGCCACAACCTTCAACAGCATTAAGAGCTGGATTTTCAGCTGCACGGACATTGATGAATGCTTCGAGATTTCAAGGAGAGCCTTCGCAATTGTCGCAAGTCTTTGATACAGGACTTGATGAACTCAGACAATATAGAGCAGAGGCAGCGCAGGTAGATATAGGAAGAGTAGCCGCTCGGAAGGCCATAGAGAGTGTAACAGGAAGATCACCGCCTTCTAAAGATGCCAGGATGCGAGCTAGAGCATCGAAGGAAGCTAGGGAATCAGTAGATGCCGAGAAATGAAATTGGAAAAGCACTGGTAAGTAGATTGATACAGAAAATTATCAAAACTATCTGAACAACAATTATTCCAATGAAAACAACTATTAATTAATACAAATTAATCATTTTTGATATAGTTTATTCAAGCAAAAACTATAAAAAGGATTTTATTTAAAATGAAAAAAATGATTAATCGATTACTTCGTACATATAGTTACTGTAAAAGTAGGAATCAAAAATTGGAGAGAGTGCGTCATATTGTTAATTGCTTCGTCATGGCAGCTATTTTTTTGTGCTGCGTGGCATGTAGTCAGGTTAACGCTAGTGAAACAAAGTCTAGCAAAAAAGCAAAGGTAATAAGAGAGGGAGATCATTTTAAGGATATTAATAAGCAGCTCAAGGAAAATAGCCCGAAGATTACTTCCTTGCAGATGTCGTTTGTACTTAATGAGGAAGAATTAAAAGAATTGTACGATTCAATTGTACATAATATTGAACTGGGGCATATCTCATGGCATAAGAATCAAGGTTCAGGTGCTGACAGAGGACGGATAGAAAAAAAGCTTATTGATAATAATAAAAATTATAGAGATTTTCCCAATGATTATATGCATGGCTTATTGAGTCAACATGCGTATAAAGATTCTAAAGAAAAAGATCCGATCATTTTACCGCACATGCTTGATCATCCTTTAGAGAATTGGTATGTGGAAAAAGTATATGAGGATAATGATAAAAGCGGTTATTATGGAGTTATTTATCGAAATGATGAAACACATCAAATTGTCTTAGCAAATCGAGGGACAGATGAGCAAACTGCTAAACAGATAAAAGACACTTTGGTTAAAAAAAGCACGGATTGGCAAATCAATTTTGAAGCAATCTTAGCTGGACAAATAATGGGGGGCCAATTGGCTCAGAATTGTCAAGCAACAGCAGAAGCCATAGAAATAGCTCAAAAATTAGAATATCGATTGTCGTTTACTGGGCATTCTTTAGGAGCGTGGCTTGCAGAAATGAGCGTTTATTATTGTCATGCTTATTTCGACTATTCCACTACAAAAGGAGTAGTATTTGATAGTCCAGGAGCATTGCCGATGATGGAGCGCTTACAACCTAATATTAACAATAACAGGGTGCCATTGGAAAATCTAGACATTGTTACTTATCTGGCTAGCCCTAATCCTGTGAATATCTGTAATCCTCATCCAGGTAAAGTTTATAGAGTTTATCCCATAATGCCATCTGCAGCTGAATACTTTTCGTCATTTTTTCCAAAAGGCATTCAAGCCGAGGTAGCTGAAGCAATAAATTATGTTCAAAGCAAATATCCAAGTACTATTAAAGGTGCTTTAGCTTTTACAGGACACGATTTAGCGAAAATTCTACCGACATTTGATCCTCAAACTGGTAAGCCAAGGTACTGTCAGTACATGAAGGATTGGCCCCGAGTGGAGTATAAAGGAAAGCCATTTTCTAAGGAAGCAACCAAACTCATCCAAGAAACTATCAAAAATTATACTATACCTGAAAATCTTGGTACATGGAGGAAATATGCGGCCGAGGTATCAATTGATTCGTTAGTACAAAAGCTTGTTGGTGACACAGCAATTATGACATTCATAGGTTTTTTTAAAAGTTTGATAAATGATGAAGTTGATCATAGCCAATATTGGCTTTATTACAAACACAAAGATTTCGGCGACGAATCCCGTGAAATAAGAAGAACACTGAACAATGATGAACGATTTGAGCTTGTAGAAGGAGCAACAGATCGTGAAGGTACAGAGGAATATACTTTAAAGCCAATACCAGGAAGTTTAGATCATTTTTTATATAAACTCCATGAATACAAACATAGCCAAAATAATGATCTAAACCATTTGCCTCAATTAGTAGCAACCCAATTAAATGAACTCCTTTCAAATTATGACGTTGAGCCAAAAAATGCTCAAGGAAATAATTTAATAGCTTTAAGTAATGACTGTGATATTGAATGTGTTAAACAAAAAGCTTCCAGATTACGAAAGGTAATACCCAAAGCAGAGTTAACTTTGGAACAAGAATGTGATATTAGAAATGCAATCAACTTGCTTCCAAATTTCCCACGTGAAGAAAAGTATTATATTGAAATTCGTGGAATAAAAGAAGAATTAGAAAAGAGATTACATAAAGAGAAGATAGTTGTGCTAAGTGGAGCTGGAGGGATGGGGAAAAGTACTTTAGCCGCAGAATACGGTCACAACCGCCAACAAGAAGGCTGGCAAGTAAGATGGATAAAAGGTACTGAAATTTACAGAGAGTTTTTAGACCTTGCCCAGGAGATGAACAAATCAGTGGAAGTTTCGGGTGCTGAAAAAGTCAGAAACTCAGTATACTCCGGCTTATTAAACTTATTTGGTAAGCGGCAAATATTATTTATTTTTGACAATGTAGAAAATGAAGAAGAAATAAAACAATATTTAATAAATCTTCCAAATCATCTGAAAGTAATTATTGCTTCAAGAAATCCTAAGATATTAGAAGGAGTTCAGCCAATAATGATGGAAGGCTTCAGTAAAAAAGAAGCAATATCTTATTTGAGAAAAGCACTTGGTTACAATGAGAAAGAGGCTGAAAAATTAGTAAAAGTAATAAGTGAATCTCCGTTTAGATTAGCTAAAGTCGTAGCTTATTTGCAAAAGAACACGCTAAAGAGTGTTGATGAATTTTTGCGAGAATATGAAGAGATTAAAAAAGGTCGGAATCAAAATGAAGAAATTTATCCTGAAGTGGGATTATTATTTCGAGATTTAAAAAAAGAATGTTACGAAGGTTGGCGATTACTGAAATACTTGGCCTATCTTGATGCAGAAGGAGTGCCAGTAGAATTTATTCAGAATATCATGGGAGAAACTATAGATGCTTTGCAAGAGCCTGTAAACAAATTAGGGGAATTATCTTTAGTAGATGTAGTGACTGAAAGAAGCCAAAAAATACTGAAAGTAACTCATAGAATAATACAAGACGAAACAAAAAAAGCGTTGATTGAAGAAAATCAAAATCAGGTTGCAGAAATAATGGAAAAGTTGATTGCGGAACTCGATAAAGTATTTCCAGGTGTTAGTGAGAGCTCAAAAAATTGGAAAGAAGCAGCTAAATATGTAAGTCATGCAAAAAATCTTATCCAGGAAGCAAAAGAGATCGATTTTTCGCCTGTGGGCAAGGAACATTTATTATCCAAAATTGGGTCCTATGCATGCCACGTGGATTTTAATTATGATGAAGGAATAAATTATTGGATGAAACTATTAGATTACCAAAGAGGCATTTACAAAGACGATGGTCCTAATGTAGCTGCAACCTTCTATGCTATGGGACGAGCTTACCAAGAGTTAGGAGGAGAAGAGAATCTTCAAGAAGCTTTAAAATATCAGGATAAGGCGCTAAAGATCCGTCAAAGGGTATTTCCAGGTAATCATCGTCTTGTAGCAAGGTCACTTAATGGCATCGGAATGGTTTATGAAAAACTAGGAGGAAAACAGAATTTTCAGAAGGCTTTACAGTATTACGAGGCTGCACTTAAGATGTACCAAGTCCTACTTCCTGGTAACTCTTCGGATGTATCAATGTCACTCAGTAATGTCGGGATAATTTATCAAAAGTTAGGCGGGGAGGAGAATCTTCGGAAAGCTTTACAGCATCAGGAAGATGCTCTCAACATGGTGCAAGCGCTATATTTAGGCAATCATTTTGATGTGGCAAAGTTACTTAACAACGTCGGTATGGTTTATCTAGACATAGAAGGAGAAGGGAATCTTCAGAAAGGCAAACAGTATCTAGAAGATGCACTTAAGATGTACCAAGCCATATTTCCTACCGATCATCCTAGTGTGGCAGTCTTGCTCAGCAATATCGGGTATGCTTATTCAGAGATAAAAGGAGAAGAGAATCTTCGCAAAGGCATACAATGTCTGGAAGACGCACTCAATATATATCAAGCCATATTTCCTACCGATCATCCTGATCTAGCAAGAACAAAAAACAGCCTGGGAGTTTGTTATACAGAGTTAGAAGGAAAACAGAATTTTCGGAAAGGCATGCAATATTTAGAGGAAGCGCTAAGGATCCGTCAAAAGATTTTTCGAGGTAATCATCCTGATGTAGCCAGATCGCTCAATAATATCGGGTATGCTTATTCGAAGATGAAAGGGGAAAAGAATCTTCGGAAAGCCATACAGTACTTGGAAGACGCGCTTAAAATGTACCTGGTTTTATTTCCAGGTAATTATCATGTTGTGGCTAGAACATTGACCAATGTCGCGTTGACTTATTATATCCTAGGTGATTCGAATAAAGCCTTGGAATACAATAAACAAGCTTACAATGTTTATGCAAATATATTTACAGAAGATGGTTCAGAATTGAAAAAGATAAGAGCAAGCATAGAGTTACTTCAGCTTGATTTTTTTGCAGAAGTAAAATTAAATAAAATACCTCGACAAGATTGTTTGGGAGGAAATCAAGTCGGACCTGAATGTCGGTGGATCATTTCTTCTCGAGGAGAAACAACGGACAACTTAATAATATTAAAACAAAAAATTCAAAAAAGTATTTTAAATAATATCGTTAAAGCTGTAGATGATTATGGATGGAGCAATATTCGTTTCATTTTTGGAGATGGGGGGATTAAAGCTTATCTTGAAAAAGAATATATTAAAGGAAAACTGGAGGAATTGGGACATGATAATGAAAATATAGAACTAGCCCAGATGTTGTGCTTTGAATCAATGAATCTGGGAATAATGAAGTCAGAGAAGAAGCCTTATGATATAATACAAAGTTTTACTCGAGAAAATCCAGAGTTAGTAAAAAAGATAGCTAGAGAACACCCAGAGTTTTTTGTTGATGGATCAATAGTAGAAGCTTCTGTCAAAGCGATGGAGGAGGACGAATCGTTTGTCCAATATGTTTTTGCACATGTCAAATATATGGGAATGGTAGAAGAAAAAGAGAAATTTTCTAAAATCAGAGGGCAATCCAAACCTCGCGGTAGCCATGAGGCAGATCGAAGAGAATTGTAAAAAATACCGGAAGTTAGAGGTTAAAGAGATCTTACTAAGGCAATGGATAACGGTTACAAATGAAAGAGCTAGGATTCAGGTGTTGAATTCTGATAATCAAAGAATCTTGCAGCCTAATTAACGAGCTAATTAATGTCGTAGTTACCGCAGACCATCCAGCTAAAACGGCTGACCCCGATAAATCATCAGAAGGCTGTTGTCTTAAGTAATTGCAATAAGTTTTCGCTGCATAATTTTCAATTAATATTAATTTAGCCTATTGCGATTTTTTTATTAAATTTAGTGATTTTTTGCAGCGGATTCCAAAAATAACTGGGAAAAGTCTATTCGGAAGTGCAGGAAGTCAGTTTATTGTAAGTAATTGATGATAAATAACTAAATGGTTTGTTGAGCTAATCGCAGTCATTGATAGACTCATAACTTATGAAATTGTCACTGGTTGGTTTTCATAAATTGGCATGTTTTTTACCGTATTATAAATAGGTTGAAGATTTTTTTGAATAATTTTTATTACTTCTTCGAAAGCAGGGTAATCAATAATATTGTTTCTTCGACAAAAATTTTTCCATGCATTATCGATACTTTCACTTGCGTAATATTCAGGTAAAAAAGCAATTGGTACAGGATCGCTTAAAACGGTCTTTCGTCTTTTAAAAGTATTTTGAATAGCTGTAGTTAAAAGTTTGATGTCTAGATTTATAGCTTTATTTGAAAATAAAGTATAGATATCAAAAAAATCTTTCAACCTACTATTAGCAATCCCTAAAGAAATCATTGCTTCGAATTTCTCAGCAATCACAGTTTCAGCATTGTAAGTTTTGGTGCAGGGAAGTCTAAAATAGTTGATAATGATTGAACTTCTGCATGAGGAGTAATTCTATCACCAAACCCAACATCAATTTGTACAGGCATACTTCGTTTAACTCCATCTAGCTTTGCATATAATTCGATTCGAATACCCCCATAACTTGAGTTTTCTCTGATGAAATCAGAAACTAGACTCTCTGCATCAAACAATACTTTATCTTCTACAGGGACAGTCAAAGTACATATTTTTTTGAAAACATGGCTTATACTTTCCAAATCTTCTTGTTTAAATCCAAGTAAATCAATGTCCCTTGTATACCGAATTGGCATGTCGGTCCAAAGAGCAAATAACATAGCTCCTTTTAATGCATATTGTTCGTTATATTCTGAGATGCTTAATCTATATAAAAATCTTTCCAAAATGTATCTAATATAAACTCTATTAGGGTCTACTTCATGTTCTTTCGCATAATTGACAAGAAGTTGTTGAATATTTTTAGCCATTTTTTGCGTATTCTAAATAAGGTTTTACAATTTTGGTGACACGATTGATTTTTGAATATTTGTAAATTTGATCCGGAGTAACTATTTTCTTTCTTAGCCCATCATGTAATGCTTCCATTGCAACATCCAATCCAATTTTTGTTCTGTATTTGAAACAATCTGCTATTGTTTTAGCAAGATTAAAAATTCTGTATTCATTGCCAGCGACTTTTTTTGTTTCCACACCCGCATTTAACGAGTTTTTAGACATTCTAATAATTTTCAGAGGGAATGGAAAGTTTCTAGGCATTTTATAGTTTTCTTCCACAGCTATCCAAATTTGATGGGGAATTTGAGTTGTTACTCCATAATATTCCAAAGCCGAAAGAAGGCATATTATACAACTTGGAATCTGTTTACATGCAAGCAAATAGGATGCAAATCCTGGTTCTTCAGCAAATGCGTTACTTATATATACACCTCTAGAAAATTTTTGAATATAACCTTCTTTTTCTAGTTTATGTATATATTGTCTAGGAATACATTTTTTTTCCAAGTCATTAGGGCTAATATAATATTGGCTCAAAACAAGTTGAATAGCAAATTGATATTTTTTCTGTTTATGTAGAGTTTTCATAATTCCACTTGCATTTTTATTTGGCCATTCTTTCTTTCCTATATTTACTACATTTTTAATTGGTATCGTAAAATTGCAATAAAAAATTACATATTTATCTTAGTTTTATATATATACTGTAAAAATGTAATTTTTGAAAATTTTTCGATTCGATCATCCCCATAAGTGCCCCGCCTCCGCTGCATTGCCATTACTTACAGCAACTTTTTCACTACTTATCGGTCCCTGACTCCTTCCATAACCCAAGGCCTTACTCTTTGACGAGCTTGTGATTGAGGTTTGTCCTTCATTATGCAAGGCCTCCTGACCTTTCCTGCATTTACTTACTAGCATGCTATCCTCGCCAACTCCGCTAGAGCGTTGAACCGCCACTGGTTGTTTGCATCTTGCTTTTACAGCATTGGATGACTCTGACAGTTCCCTTCGGCTTTCACCCCATTCCGAGTGGCTCGTCTCTCTAGTTTTAAACCTTTAGGGGCCTTTTGATGAAGTTCATTGTCATTATGGCCTGCTAGTGCGGCACACAATTATTCTCCACGCCATCTCACGATCGCGCAGTTACCGCTACCTTCTCCATTGAACAACCTAATTATGGAGATAGGACTTTCACCTAGGACATGTTTCATGTTCCATTAGCGTACCGGAATAGGAGTTATAAGCAATAATATTTCGATTTGGTAAATGTTATTCGTGATAAGAATCTGGCTTATTGACAACTGCAGTTCTCTTGTCCTTGCTGTGGGTATGTGGCCGAGGTTTTTATTTGTTTGTTTATTAATTCTAATAATATTAAAGATTCTTTATAAGAATTGTCATTGTTAAGGTTATTCTTAATAATAGAAAACTGATTGTTATCAAGGCGCAGAGCCTCATGCCCATTGATGGTAAGTTGTTCAAGTTTTTGGAACGAATTAGCTGGTAAAGCAAGAATGACATTGCGTTTAACATTCTCCAGAGTAAGCATTTTGAGATTTGATAATGTAGTTGGTAATATAAAATCAACCTGAGCTCCAACGTTTTTAATAAGAAGCTTTTCTAATTTGGAGGCTGTTGCTAACTTAAAATCAGAACCCTCTTGAATATTATTAATATACAATGTTGTAAGCTCTGGTAATGAACCTAGAATTAAAAGTTTGGCGTCTTTTTGAAGACCTCCGATATAAATGTTTGTGAGATTACGATATTCACCCAGTATATGCAAAATACCAGACTGTAAAATATTGCGAATGGAAAAACTGGTAAAGGATAATGGATTCAGTAAGCGAAGAGAGGCTCCATCTAGAATATTTTCAACAGAGAAATCGAAGAGTTTGGGCAATGAACACAGTAAAGCATCAGTTGCTTTAACACAAATATTTTTAACAAAAAGGCTTGAAAGATTCGGAAGATTGCCAAATACCTGAAAAGCCCTATCATTCCAAATACTCTCCATAGAGAGATTTGTAAGATTCGGAAGTGAACCTTGAATTTGCAAGTTGTGGGAGTGATAGAAAGTGCCAATAGAAAAGAATTTAAGATTAGGTAATGAACAAGGAATAGTAAATGCAACATCTTCTGCGATATCTCCAATGGAAAGAGTTATTAGGTTCGTTAAGGTTATTGGTAGACTGAGATTAATATTGAGGTTTCCAATTGAAAGATCTTGTAGAGTATTCAGTAAATACAAATTTTTTATCTGTCCAGTTTGAGCTATATCCTTAACAGTTAAGTTAGTAAGATTGGTACAGGCTGCGGAGCATTCAAAAGTGGCTTTCTTTTCAATATCTCCAATAGACAAATGTTCCAGGCCATGACATGAATATGGAATCGAGACGGTAATATCTTCTTTTATATTTCCAATGCCTAAATTTCTCAAAGAAAATGGCAAATGAAGTTTTTTCAGATCATTATAAAGTTGTCTCATAACATGAAATGGTAAAAGAACATTATTCTCAATTGTTGTATGATTACTTAAAGCCGACATAGGAAGGTTAAATAAATCTATTGTATAAATATCTCCAAGAACAAGAGTTGAAAGGCATAATTTTCGTAAACAAAAAGGGCTTAACCATTTATTAATATGAAGGATGGTATCAAAATTAACTATAATATTTTTAAGATTTAATTCTTTAATATTGATCAAAAATCTGATTGATTTTTTCGACCACTCTTGACTATATATTTGCTTTTTGAATTCTTTTTTATTTAATTTAGAACTTACATTGTTCATTAATTCTAATAAATCTTTTTTATTTAATTTATCTTGAGATAGATATATAATATTGCTATCTTCTTCATCAAGAGGCCGGTATACGCTTAAATTTAAGCCAAATAACCAAGTTAACATCTTACATTCATCGAAAGAATTAATTTCTAGAATGATTTTTTTTCTATCAAAACAATAATCAAAACTAGGTAATCTGTCAAAGAGATGAAAATCGCTTAGATTCCCAGTTTTATGTCTATGTAGACATTGATTATTAGCAAAATTATCTTTTTCTCGGACTGATGGATCAATATTTGGAAAAAGCTGAGAATATTTAAAAGGAATTGCGGCTTTATGTGCTAAAAGGCTAGTTTGATGCGTGGGGTCTATCGTCGAAACGAAGTCGAGCAATGCCTTTGAAATCAATCGAAGGCAAAGGATACTCTTTAAATCAAAAAAATAAAATAAAATCCTTATAATGATATCATTTGGAAGATAAGGATACATTTTTTCAAAAAGATCTTTGACATCTCCTTCTTCTGTTATGCAATCTCTAAATGGTTTTTTTGCTTCCGGGTTACCAGAGCTGACAGTTATTTGACGTTGATCATTTTGTATACTTGTTCTTAGTGGTGGTGATAAAGTCGTTCTATGATTAGTTGGAAAGAGTCTTTGATCCATATTTTTTATTATTGAAGTTTAAATAAAAATTTAAAGTTGAAAAAACTAAGTTTTGTTATAAAATATCAATTTTAGATAAATTTTCATTACTTTAATCCAGTCAATGGAAAGTTTTAAAAACTTAAAATTGGATTAATAGTTTCAACGGTATAACTATTACGACCATTAATTGATGTTAATAATTTAAGAACGGAGGGCAGTCCAGTAGTTGTTAAAATTGTGGGTCGAGGCTGTGAATCTGGTAGACTAAAAATGATATTGCTACCCATGTTACCTAAAGTAATACTTAATGCAGTATCATAGGCATTTGGAAAATTGAAAGTCACGTTACTACCAATATCGCCGATATTAAGGTTTTGCAAATTTGAAAAAGAATTCGGAAAGGCTAGACTAATATTGCTACCAAAATTACCCATAGTGAGGTGAGTAAGATTAGGAAACAAGTTATCTGGGAGATTGAGTGTTGTATCACTATTGAAGTCACTTAGAGTGAGAGTGGTCAAATTGGGGCATGACTTTGATAACTTCAAGATGACAAAGAAAGGAACATCACCGAGCACAAGGTTCGTGAGCATAGGTATTGAATGAGGTAATTTGAGATTAGCATAATTACTAATATCTTTAAAAGAAAGGGCTTTCACGTTAGGTAGAATGTCTGGAAACTGGATAGTGACATTTTGCTTAATATGGCCTAGGGAAAAGGTCGTGAGATGATTGAGTGAGGACGGAAATATTAATTGAGAATTATTCCAAACATTGCCAATAATAAGATTTTCTAGATTGCAAAAAGATTCTGGGAATTTAAAAACAACGTCATCCCAAATTTCTTCCACAGATAAACTTAGAAAATTAGAAAATAAATCATCGGGATCAATCACTGTGCTTGGTTCTACTACGCCAAGAAAAAGAGTTTTAAGATTAGGACAAAACTTTAAATTAGCAGCAAAAAATTCTAATAATTTATTCATTTGGGCAAAAACTTTATTATCAATCTTGAGCCCTCTAAAATCTATACACTTTATCCTATCCATTAATATTTCACGTAAATGCTCTTTTTGGTCATTATCTTTCCATATTAATTGAGAAAGCTCTTCAATAGCATCAATTTTAAGAGAAATATTTAAATTATTCTTTGCCATGGAATTGACAATAAAGGATGGATTAGCAAAGTCTGAAGGATGTATATCAATATCAATAAAAGTAGGATCTAAACGTTCTCTAATAGAACAGAGTGATTTAAGTACTTCGGGATTTTCGATCATTTGGAATGTAAGTTTTTTAAGATTATCGAGTGATTCTGGAAAAATCAGAGTACCAGAACGACAAACAGTTTTAATAGAAAGAGTAGCGAGTTGATTTAATTTTTTTGGTAACTCGAGTTTAGTGCCGTTATTAATTATTCCAATATTAAGCTCCGTGAGATTATCTAATGAAGGTAACTGAAGGTCAGATGCTATTAGAGCCCCTAAGGAAAAAGAAGCGAGGTTTGTATGCGAATTCGATAGATTGAGGCTAGCACCTTCAGCGTATTCCTTAATATTTAAGCATAGTAAATTGTTAAGGGAATTTGGTAAATTGAGTTCTCCACTTAATTTTTTAATATGAAGATTAATGAGCTTATGCAACGAATCTGGTAAATTAATAGTGCGATAACTTACGGTACCCAAAGAGAGGTTCGTAAGGTTATTAGCCGATTCTAACAAAGTAAGTGCAGTATTGAGATTGTCAATATAACCAAAACCTAAACCAAGATTAAGAGAAAAATTAGTTAGGTTAATCAATGTAGTCGGTTGATGAATGATAGTGCCCTTACTTTGCTCAAAGCGTAGATGGGTTAAATTCTTAAGTGAATTTGATAATATCAAGGTAGCTTTATCATGTAATATGTCAATTGTAAGCTCGGATAAACTGTCGAGAGAATGGGGTAAAACAAGGATGGCATTTGAGTGAATCTTTCCAATCCTTAATAACGAAAGTTCATTAAGAGCGTCAGGTATATTGAAATTAACACCATTGAAATGACCATCACCAATCCTTTCAATAAATAGATCTTTAAGATGAATGAGCTCTTTGCATAAATCTTCGAATTGTGAGGCATTATCACAATTTATTTCGAAAATCGTAAGTTTTGTCAGATTATTTGGAATAATAAGCGTTGCAAGATCATCAAGTTTCTCTGATGGCTTGAAAGGATTATATGAATGATTTTTGATAGAAAGAGAAGTGAGTTTATCAAGTAATCCTGACGTTTCGAGCTTTATGTAAACATCAGAGATGGAAACAGTTGAAAGATTCTTGAGTGATTTTGGCAAAGTAATGATAGCACCCTTTTCAATATTTTCAATTGTGAATGATGCAAGATTATCGAGGGAATTAGGAAATGTAATGTTGCTACCTTTGTGAACTGTTTGAATAGAGAGGGTTGTGAGCTTATTAAGTGATTTTGGCAGATTCAGAGTAAAATTTTCAACCCCCGCTATTGAGAGTGTAATGAGATTGTTCAACGATTCTGGAAGCTTCAAAGTTGCTGAACTCACAATATGTTCGATTGTTAATGTTTGAAGGTTATCCAGCGATTTGGTTAAAATGAGAGTGCCGATAATATTTGCAATAGAAAGTGTAGTGAGATTTTGAATTTGTTCCGATACCGCAAAAATACCATTATGCCAAATACTGTTGATATTGAGTGTGTGAAGATTGTCCAGTGGTGGTAAAGTAATTTTTCCATCAAGAACTTCAATCGTAAGCACTTTTAGCCAAGTCAATGAAGTTTTAAGATTAGAAATGTCACCAAGAGTGCTACTTTCGAATTCAGACAGTACGTCTGCAATTGCACTTGCAAGAGGAATCTTTTCTAGTTCGAAATCCCCATGAATGTAGTCAAAAGTCAGGCTTTTAAGATTAGGAAATAAATGAATATTTTTAGTAATGGTAGCTAATAATAATCGGATCGAATCTGCAGTCTTGGGATTAACAAAAAAGTCGGAGTTACTTTTGAAATTTAATGCCTCGATTTTATCAAGAAATTTTACATCTGTTCGTTGCTTTAAAAGAAACTTTAGTAACTCGTGGATTTGATTGATATTTTCGATTTTTAGAACAAGTGGTTTTGTGGGTTTAAATCTTGGTTGTGGTAAAAACAGATCATCGATACTTATCTCGAATTGTTGTTCCCTGAGCTCCATTTGATCTTGCATTTCTATTGCTAAATCTAGGGGCTGCTTTGTTACGTGAGTCATGGACTCCCATCTGCTAATTTCGAGATAATCTTCAATTCCATGAAATTCACTGGTAGCTTTAGAGGCACGCCGAGGCCAGTAGCCCTCTGGAGAATAAAAGTCACGAACATCAGTACCTTTTCTATAATTGATGAGTACTTTTGGAGGGATCTTAATATTTCTTATTTCCACGATAGTTGTATTGATGATTTGGATAAATGAATAATGATTTCAATTATCAATTAATAATATTATTTGTCAACACATACTTAAAAATCTTTTTTTCCAGCTTATCTTCCTGACTTCGTTACAAGATTTCTTGGATCGGCATCCTATGGCGAAGTCAGGAAAAACCATCAATTAAACATGGAATTTCCGCTTTCATTCCAGCTTCGGAGACGAAACGGATGTGATTAATACCCAATCTGAACATGTACCAATCAAATCCATATCTCTTGTTGATCAGCTATTTGCAAATCGCATTTCTAAAGCATAGCCCCTTGAGATATGCCTGCCTTTGACTTTCTGTAAAGAATTTTTGAAAGAAACCGCTCAAAAGCTACCTTCTTCATTCTTTAGTTTTTAATATAACCTCAGGATTATTAATTTTTTTCATGAAAACTCATCATGTTATTGACTTTACAATAGCAATATGATTTTCATGAATGAAATGAAATACCAAAAACAAGTATCAAAGAAAAAACGGGGATTTACGCTTGTAGAAACGGTTGTAACCATTGTTGTATTAGGTGTACTAATAGGAATAGCATCATTAATAATGGGCGATACCGTGAATTCAGCTAAAAATAACACAAGGAAAACTAATGCAATAACAATGAATAAGCAAATGAGTCAAATTAGAGCATTAGGGGGTAAAATAGGGGATGGCAAAGGCAATGACGTTGATACTTCAGATATAAATACGCTTATTGATTCTTTGACAAAAAATTTGAATGTCGCAGGGATAACGTTTTCTTTAGAGCCAAAGCCTATAGCAAATGAGTATGAATTAGTTGTCGATCATGAGCACAATCAGAAATTTGTTCAGGCGAAATTATTGTAAACAATGAGATACAAAGACCAGATGGGGTTTTCACTAGTAGAAGTTTTGCTTGCTATAGTTTTATTAGGAATTTTGAGTTCCTTATGTTACCCCATTGCTAGAAACGTCATTGAAAAATCCAAAGAACAATTGGCAATATGTTTTGCTGAGTCTGTTAATGCTGCGAAATCAAGTTTTTGGATGAGGAATACGTTTGCTGAAGAAGAGTATGCTCAACAAACAACTAATGAAGGCAGATACAATCTTATTAAAGAATATCTTTCAAATAATAACATTCCTTTAGCACATGCATTACCAGAAGGATTTGATCTTATAATGAATGGCGGCATTCGAGAAAGAGTAAACATTGTTAACAAAAAAGGTGAGAATGTGTACTAAAAGCGGTTTTTCCTTATTAGAGATAATGATTGGGGTGGTATTATTGGGGATGATCATAGGTGGTTTAATGGTAATTTTTAAAAGTATAATCAATGAAGCATCCCCTAAAGCTATAAAATATGAAGATAAAGTTTATGACGTAGCTCCATCTGTAAAGGCTTCTATCGCAGCTTTTGATTTTCATCAAAAGTTCCTATATTATTTAAAAAATGTAGAAACTTGTTTGTGTTTTGGAGGGGATAAAGAAAGCAAACAAGCAAAAAATTATTCTTTTCCTTTGAATAATAATTTTAACTATGGCCAGTTGTTCAGTTATGAGCCTTTAATTAAAGGAAAACTACTCAATATTCAAAACTTAATCGATGGTCTTGAAGGGCGTATAGAAACCTATTTCGAAAATAATGCAACAAATTTGGATTTAACTTGCATTTTATTAAATAGAGATACTAAAACGAGTGTTTTTGTGCAATTAAGAAGTAGAGAATATTTCATTAAATATGACCTATATCATTTATATTCAGTAGCAATGTATTCTGTAGAAGACGCTAAAGAATTAATGTCGTATCGTTTTGCTGTGAAGAGATCAGAAGATGCTTATGCACGATGCGATGTTATCAAAAGATTTTTTTATGGCAGAAGTGACAATAGACAAGAAAGTTTTGACATAATTATTTTTCCCGACCCTTATCTTATAGCCAATAATGAGAAAAGTAATTTGAAGAGTTTATCACGATTTACCTATATACTCGATGCATTTTAAAAATAAAAAAGGGAATGCGAGCCTTTTTATGCTGCTAATTATTTCAATAATAGTATTAAGTCTTGGATCTCTCATGCACAGTAATTTGGTGGTTTACCAATTATCTAAATCTTATCATATTTTGCGCGAACACTGGCTTATAGAGAAAATGCTTTTACAAATAACGGAAGAATGTCTTTTAAGTAAATATGAATTATCTGTATTTAATCTAAATGAAGAGCTAGAGAATTTGTTTATAAAAGAGATCGATTCAGTTTACAATATGAAACTCGATATGTTCAAAATAATAAAGAATCATATCAAGGAGGCCCAAAAATATGTTTTCAATGAGAAACTTATTTTTGAAAAAGATAAATTTTTGAATCCAAGGTTGGCAAGCTATTTAAGTAAGGGCCCTTATATTGATTATGGAGAAGGTTTGTTTTTATACGGTATACACGACCGAACGTACGAAATTAAAGCCAAAGGTTTTGGAGTCCCATTATCAAATTTTGATTTAGTTTTTTATAAGTTAGGCGAACTCAAAAACAAATTTGGCAATATTGATGGAAAAGAAGGGCTCTATCTTAGGAAAGATAATTTATATTTTTTGGATAAGAATAGGAAAGAAGAAATGATTGATTCTTCGGCAAATTGCATGAGTTATAAAAGCAGAAAAGATGTTAGTTTTTTTTGTAATGCCTATGAGTGGCTGTGGACAAGTAAATATTTGCAAGAATTGGCCAAGGATTCGACTAATAATTTCATTTTAGAAATGCCCTATAAGGGAGCAGTAAATGACAATGGTATTATTCTGAATAATGAAAATGATATCATTCTTGACTTAGGAAAAATCGAGTTCGATGTAGTTACGCTATCCAATGCCTTAGGCAGAGGGACTATTAAATTAAAAGAAAGTATTATCAAAGAAAAACCTTTGATTATTATAAGTCATAACAATTCCTCGCACAGCCAAAAAACATCTCTTGAAATTGATCAATCTTTAAAAAGGCCTATCATTGTTTTTGCATTAAATACAGAAATAAAATTTAAAGATAAACCGCAAATACAAGGAGCTTTTTTTTGTGACAGGGATTCGAAAGCAAGCGGACCAGTAGTGCTCGATGGTCATTTTTCTTTCTATAGAGGTTCCCATTATTTGGATGAATTAAACGTACAATTTGAACGCACAGAAGAAACAAAAATTAAATTGGCAAAAATTATTCCGCATGTATTTATGGTGGACATTTTTTTTAAAGCAAACAAATGAAAAGAAGTACTGCTGGATTCAGTTTAATAGAAATTATGGCAGTTTTATCGATATTTTCTATCCTTTCAGTAGTAATATTTAATTCTTTAAAGGGAATGAAAACTAATCATGCAGTCGAAGAGAATGAAGCATCGATAGATCTTAGAGAGATTATCAAACAAGAACTGGTCTTACAGGGAGTAAATGTTCAAGATGGATTTAAACCTCTAATTGAATATGGGGATATCGATGCAACAATTATAGAATCTGAAAGTAAATTAAATATAGTTGGTAAAAATCAAATATCTTTATTAAATATCGCTTTTAATGAAGAAAGAGAAAGAATTAATATTGCTGGGAAAATTATTAAAGATGGAATAGAACCAATTCCTTATATAGCATCACAATTATCTCCTCCCAAAGCTAACTATTTTAATAAAATAAATTTGAGTCTGTTTCCTTTTAAGGATTTTATAGTTCGAGGAAATAGCAACCCTATAGGAACCTATTACCGATATACACGAGATGGCTCAGATCCTGATAATTCATCAGCAATATGGGATTTTTCTGCATTAACTTTAGCTAATTGGTCTCCATTAATGAAATTTAGAGCATTTCACGCAAATTCTCGGTTTCTTGAGTCTGATGTCCTCAGTATCAGCTTAAAATTGGAAGTGGCGGTAACTTTAAAAAGAGAAGATGGTTCTAATAGTTTAGATATTTCTTATTATGAAATTGTCAATAATTATAACAGGATCTTGATTGTAGCTCCCTTGAATGATCCCAATGTACATATCCACTATCGAATAAGAGGTGGATCGGATATAGAATATACAGGGCCCTTTCATTTACCACTTTGGAGTTGGAATGCTTATGGAAACATATTAATAGTGGAAGTTAGGACCTCACATTCCAACATTCCAATATGCAGTCAAGAATTTCATCTATATATTGAGAAAGAACAATTGCCCATGCCTCAAATATGGCCTTCTGGAGGTGCCTTGGCTACAGGATCACGCATAGAGATTAGGACTGACAGGAATATTGCAACAACAAATACAGTTCTAGAAGGAGAAGAAAATGGGATTTTTTTATACTGGGTAGATCTTTAGATTAGGAGAGCAGTAGGGGTATTTAGTGGCTTAAAGCCTTAGGATTGCGAGGATTTTCTAAATTTCTGTTTACTAACAAATTTCTTGACAAATTAAAAATTAACAATAGATTATGTTAATTGGATATCTTGGTGATGGTTAAAGACCTCATTGTAGGGTATTTGTTTTACTTTAATTTTTTTACAAATATGGAAAGTTCAAGCATATTAAAGAAAAAGCCTAATCTTACAATTGATTGGGAAAAGAAAATGCCATTAGAAATGTGGGATTATACTTGCGAGCATCATGCGAAAATCGCAGACTTAAGTGCCTTAAGTCGATGCACAAAATATTTGAATCAATGCTGTACTGAAGTTTTTAGTCGCAAGGTGGGAACTCATTCTTTGGAAGTTATTTTTGAGTATTTGACTACCTATTTTTTTAGCCGTGATGATGATACGCATACCTATGAATATTTAGACCTTTTGGAAGTAGAGGAATTACTCAAATATTGCATTTGGAATGCTAAAATCAATGCAGATATGATAAAAGAATTTGTTGGTACAAGAGCAAAAGAGTTTCGCGTTTTTGTTGGTACAAGAGCACAAGAGTTTCGAGGAGCTATTTGTTTACATATTTTTTGCGAAGTTATGGGAGGTCGTTGGGAAGGGCATCCAGGACGAATTGCTCAAGACTCTGCAGTAAGATTAAAAGAAGTATTAGCTGAAGTAGGATTAAGAGAAATTAAAAAGTTGCCATGCTACGCAGATATCGTTCGTACAATAATAGCATTGCGAGGATATAACAATGAGGGATTAGGTTATTTGAAGTTGTTGGAAAACGCTGCGATAGCAGGCGAAGAGGTGGTCAAGTCTGTTATTGAAAATGTATTGGAACGCAGAAACGATCTCAGTGAAACTCAACAATTAAAACTGGTAGTATTACTACAGCATTATGCAAATGCACAACTAGAGACTGCTTGGGACGGTGCCACAAAGATTGCGAACTTAATTGTGAACGTGTTTGGTGAATATGAAGCTCTAACAGAAGACGCTAGAGAACGTTTAATAAAATACGTTGAAACATTTAAAGACCATGAAAATCCTTGTCTAGTATGCATGGCAGTATATTCTCGATTAAAATTAACAAAATATAGCGATGAGGGATTAAGCTGGTTAAAATATTTTATGGCTGCAAAAGATGGAATAGTGATATTCGCTGACGCTGTTATTGAAAATGTATTAAAATGCAGAAAAGATCTAGATGAAATGCAGCAATTAGAACTCGTAGAATTGCTAAAGCAGTATGCAAGTGAAATACCCTGTAAAGCTATTGACTTGATTAGATATCCCTTTGGAAAATATGAGCATCTAGAGAAGTCCGCTAGGAAGGGTTTGCTGGTATTGGCAATGACATTTACTAATAATGAAGATTCTGAAGTAGTTTTTAGGGCGGTACGAGCTGTGTTAGAATTAACAAAGTATAGTAATGAGGGATTAGCTTATTTAAAGTTCTTAAAAAGTACTGAGAAAGAAAAAATAGATGAGGTATGTTGTGTTATTAGCGATATATTGGAATGCAGAAAAGATCTCAGTGAAACTCAACAATTAGAACTAATAGAATTGCTGGAGCATCATGCAAATAAATCATGTTGTCAACATGAAAAGATGATGGACTTAATTGGATGTTCCTTTGGAAAATATAAAGATCTATCAGACTCAGCAATGAAGCGCTTACAAGCATTGGTGATCGCAAGTACTGACAATAAAGATGCTCTTGCAGTTTGTATGGCAGTGGATACTGGATTAAAATTAACAAAATATAGCGATGAAGGATTAGGTTATTACTTGAAATTGTTAGAAAGCGTTGTGAAGGAAGGAATAGCTGAAAGGGAAGATGAAAGGGGTGACGAAGTCCATTGTAGGATTTCTGATGTTATTGATAATGTGTTAGAAAGTAGAAAAGATCTCAGTGAAATTCAACAATTGGGAATCATAGAATTGATAAAGCGGTATGCAAATACACACCCAGGACAAGCTATGGGTTTAATTGGGTGCTTCGGACAATACTCAGTTCTAGCAGACCCAGTAAGGCAGCTTTTGCAGGCATTGGTAAAAGCATTTACTAGCAATAAAGATCCTGATATAGTTTGTTCCGCTGCACTTGCTGGGTTAGAACTCACAAAGTACAGCGAGGAATCAGGTTATTTAAAGTTGTTAAAAGCGGCTGCGAAAGAAGGGGGTGGTGATGTTGATTTTATTATTAGAAAAGTATTAAAAAGCAAAACAGATTTAAGTGAAATGCAGCAATTAGAACTTGTAGAATTGCTAGAACATTATGTCAGTGAACAACGCTGGGCTGCTATGGATTTAATTGTGTTCCCCTTTGGAGAATATTCAGCTCTATCAAGCTCAGCAAAGAAGCGTTTGCAAGCTTTGGTAATGTCATTTACTAATAATGAAGATCCTGATGTGGTTTGTCGGGCGGCACATGCTGGATTAAAATTAACAAACTATAGTGATAAGAGATCAGAGTATTTAAAGTTATTAGCAAACGTTGCAAAAAAAGGAGTAATGCATGTCGAGTCTGTTATTAAAGATATTTTGCAATGGAGAAAAAATCTCAATGAAACTCAACAATTAGAACTCATAGAATTACTAGAGCATTACGTAAGTGAAAGACCTCGAAGTGCTATGGACTTAATTGGAAGTTCCTTTGGTGAATATACAGCTTTAGAAGAATCAGCCAGGAAGCGTTTGCAGACATTGATAAAAGCATTTACTAGCAATAAAGAACCTTATATAGTTTGCTGGGCGGCACTTGCTGGGTTAGAACTCACAAAGGACATCGACGAGGAATCAGATTATTTACAGTTGTTGAAAGGCACTGCGAAAGAAGCAAGTAGTGAAGTTAATTTTATCATTAGAAAAGTATTAGAAAGCAAAAAAAATTTAAGTGAAATTCAACAATTAGAACTCGTAGAATTGCTAGAGCATTATGCAAGTGAACGACCCCGAAGCGCTATGGACTTAATTGGAAGTTCCTTTGGTGAATATATAGCTTTAGCAGACGCAGCCAGGAAACGTTTGCAAGCATTGATAATAACATTTCTTAACAATCAACAGCCTGATCTGGCGGCAAGGGCGCGGGCAGCGTATGATTCAGTTAAAATGTAACTAACTCCTCCTTTTACGTGCAAAATTAGCTTTTAGCAGGCCTTCTTTCTTTTTTTGTTTCCCATGATTTTTGATTTAGTGGTTATTGCCACTTTAAGCGAGTGTCCAGTTTTTAGGGTTTTTAGAGTCCACTATAGTTGTACTTGACGAATCTGGCAAGGAATATTACCTTGCACATAAACGAGCTTATTATATTTTTCTTGTAATAAACTAGACTTAATCTGACA
>JABDAI010000006.1:10927-45058 GCA_013289195.1 Verrucomicrobiota bacterium | reverse complement strand
AAAAAATTTGTAAGGGACCGGAGTGTACAAAAATACATGAGGATCCCGAATAAATTTTTGACTCCGCTAGAGAGCAAAAGAGTTGGTTTCGAAAGAAGTCTAATGATGAGATCCTGGATTAACGATGGTCAAGGAATCTAATTTCAAATCTTTCATAGCAATAGTCATCGATTTAGTGATCTGTGGCGATTCGGAAAATTTAAATTCATAACCTAGGCGTTTCCCTTGGTGTATTGATCTTAAGAAAGCAATTAGCTTCCACGGAAAAGAATTAAACTTTGGCAAAAGCTTGTTTTATATTAGTTTATTTATGAACTTAGATTATAATGTGCAAAAAGTTCACTAGCATTATTTAACTTTTGAAGTTGGATATTAGTTAACTTTGTATCCAAAATTTTTCTATATTCAAGTACTTGGTCAGGTTTTTTAGAGCCTACAATTGCAGTTAACATATTTTCTTGTTCCAGTACCCAGGCCACAGCTACGTCAATCGGTTTTACATTTAGTTCCGTTGCTATTGATTGGACTTCATTAAAAACCTTCACTGCATGCGAATACAGGGGTTCCGAAAAGATTGCTTCATTTTTTCTGGCTGGTAAAGCTAAATCCTCAGCACTTAAGGCGTGGGAAAGCAGTCCTTTTGCAAGTGGCGAGTAGGCCATGTACTTTATATTATTCGCTTCGCAAATCTCTCTGGTTTCTCCTGAGTACTTTTGTTCAAGTAGATTATAGGGAACTTGGTTGATTGAAAATTTTGAAACACTTGGGCCCAGAAGTTCAAGATGAACTTTATGAAAATTAGAAAGACCAATTAACTTTGTTTTACCCTTGTCTTTCAATTCCTGCATAATATCAGCCAACTTTTTACTTTTTTCAGGAGTATTGAAATGATCGGCTGGCCAATGAACAAGATATACATCTAAATAGTCTCTATTTAAAGCCTTTAGACTATTATCAAGTCGTTCTTCATAGGCTTCCAGTGTTAGATCTACATCTGGCCATATTTTGGAGATAATAATGACTTTATCTTTTTGATCTCCAAGACCTTTTGAAAGTCGTCTTTCAGATTCTCCATCCCCATACCCTTCCGCAGTATCAAAAGCAGTGATTCCAACTTCAAGCGCGTTTTGAACAATTTTATATGCATCGGCTTCTGAGCAATTATTACCCCAACCCGCACTCGGGGCTAGTTCCCAACATCCAAGAGTAATTTTACTCCATTTTTTATTTAAACCAGGGATAGTATCATAAATCATAATAATTACTTAACCTATATTATTATAAATTACAAGTTTTGGCTACCGTTTTATCTTCAATATTTAATTTTCACAGTCTCATTTCGATAGCGATCTTATATTCTAAATTAAATAATCTGTAACAAATTTGTAAGCTTTTTAAAGATTTATATCCCAAAACCCCAATATTTTCCACCAAAATCCGCCAATAAAAAACCAGATTAAAATATTGGCGAAACTGACAATCAATCCCACACGCCACCATTCTTTTAGATTGACATACCCAAATCCAAAAAGAACCGGTGCAGACCCAATTCCATAGTGCGTCAACCCTCCAAAGAGATTGCTAAAGAAGGCCAAAATCAATGCTGCAATATAGGGTGGGGCACCTAAAATGATTGCTATAGATAAAAATGCTGAAAACATCGCAGTTACATGGGCCATGCAACTTGCGAAAATATAATGAGTATAGAAATAAATTAGAGCTAGTAATACAAGTGCAATAGGCCAATTCAAAGCTTCTACAGCGGTAGACATATGTTCACTTAGATAATTAATAACACCAAATTTATTGAGATAGCCTGCAAGTGTTAGAAGAGCGCCGAACCAGACAAAAGTTTCCCATCCGCTTTTTTCTTCGAGAAGGTCACTAAAAGTTAAGACCTTTGTCAAAAGAAGGATTGTTACACCTAAAAGAGCTGTTGTTGCACTACTGATTCCCAATTTGTTGCCTAATATCCAAAGGACTAGTAAAAGAATAAAAACAAAGAGCATAATCCATTCTTGTCTCTTCATAGGACCCATTTCTTGGAGTTTAGCTTTTGCAAATTCCTTTGCATCTGGGAGATGTTTGATTTCTGGAGGAGCAATTTTATATATAAGATAAGGTACAAATATCAAAGATATTATTCCAGGGACAATTCCAGCAATCGCCCAAGTTGTCCATGTAAGATTGATTCCGGTATCTCCAGCGAGTCGCGCAACAACAGGATTAGCTGCCATAGCCGTTAAAAACATCGCACTTGTTATGACTGATCCTTGAAAACACACAAGAGTCAAAAAAGAACCTAATTTCTTTGCACTCAAGTGATTGGGTTTGCTATCTAAGGCAGACGAAAGGGAAGTAGCAATAGGATAAATAATACCACCAGTCCTTGCAGTAATGCTTGGTATAGCCGGAGCTAAGAGAAATTCACTCATAATAAAGCTATAAGATAAGCCCAAACTGCTTCGGCCAAAAAGACTTACCAAATGATACGCAATACGTGTTCCTAATTGTGTCTTCATGAAAGCCCTCGAAATAAAAAAGGCTATCAAAATTAACCAAATTAAATCATTACTATAATATTCAAGTGCCTGACCAATTGTTAAAGTATGAGTTATTGTTGTAATAGAAAGAGATATTATCGCTATAGCGCCTATAGGAAGCGGTTTTAAAATGATAGCAATAATAGTGGCTATAAAAATGGCCAATGTATGCCATCCTTGTGGACTTAAAGCCTCGGGTTGTGGCATAAACCAGATAATTAGTCCCACTAAAATCGGAATGAAAAAAGATGAATGTTTTTTGATATAATGAAATATTTCCATTAGATAGTTTATACGGATAATATATTTGATGTATTTTTATTAATAAGTCAATGTTTGTATTTGATTAATTGATGAGAACCTGTTGACTTCGAATCGATTTTTGGAATTCTTAACAACGTCTTAAAAAAAAATTGCTAAAATAATTATTTGTGATAATTAATGATAAAAATGGATTTAAGATTAATGGTAATTCAGGTGATTCTAGTGCCAATAATGAACTCGGACAAAGCTATGTGATTTTTGGCCAGCAATAAAATCGTGATACCAAAAATGAGGAATAGGTAAGGTTTCAAATAGTCTTGAAATTCATTAACAATTATCTCATAAATATTAATCGTAATTATGAAAGAAGGAAATAATCTTGCTGTTAAAGAATATCTTTTATCGCTCCAAAATTTAGCTTGTGAACTCTTTCATAATGAAGATGGCCATGGAAACTTCATTCATGACGAATGGCTACGGGATCAAGGTGGAGGAGGAATTTCCTGCATCTACCAAGGGGGTAAAGTTTTTGAAAGTTTAGGAATTAATTTTTCTCATGTTTATGGAGATCATTTGCCCAAGGCAGCAACGACACTTCGTCCTGAACTTTCAGGATGCCGCTTTGAGGCTATGGGTGTATCAATTGTTTCCCATCCTTACAATCCTTATGTCCCCACTGGCCATGCTAATGTTCGTTTTTTTTTGGCTGAAAAAGAGGGGCAGGAGCCGATCTGGTGGTTTGGTGGTGGTTTTGATCTTACTCCCTACTATGGTTTTATTCCAGATACAGTTCATTTTCATCAAATGGCTTATGATGCCTGTGGACCAGATCGATATCAAAGATTCAAACAGCAAGCCGACGACTATTTCTATTTAAAACACAGGAATGAACCTCGAGGTATAGGAGGAATCTTTTTTGATGATTATAATACCGGAAATTTTGAGGAAGACTTTTCTTTTTTACGCAATGTCGGCAATCACTTTTTAAAAGCCTATATTCCTTTAGTGAGTCGCCGTAAAGGGCATGAATATGGAAATCGTGAACGTGATTTCCAGCTTTACAGAAGGGGTCGTTATGTAGAATTTAATTTAGTCTACGACCGTGGTACTCATTTTGGTCTGCAATCCGGAGGTCGTACCGAATCCATTTTAATGTCCTTGCCCGCAGTAGTGAATTGGAAATACAATTGGATGCCAGAAGCCGGCAGTCCTGAAGAAGAGCTTTATAAAGTTTTTCTTCAACCTAGGGATTGGCTTGCGCAAGGGTAATAAATTTGTACTCATTTTGCCTCACAATCTTAAGAATTTAGATTAGTTATTTCAATTTTTAATTATCAATTGATAATTTTATATTTATTTATTATTTAATAAATATCACTTAATTTTGTTTTATTCAATTAATCATAGACTTTGAAATTAGCATTAACATTATTTAATGATGCGATCGAGATTTAATTATCAAAATTCATGGCAACAGGCAGACAAAAAATAGAGTTGCGTATGGAAATGTTTTAGTATTGTGTCATTGCGTGGTTAAAACAACGATTAGAGTAAGGTTTTATAGGGTTTAAATGAGACATTTATGAGTTTTCGTAAGACAGTAATGACAGCGGGTTTCGCTATGTTTTCGATGTTTTTTGGTTCGGGAAATTTAGTATTTCCATTGGTAATTGGAACACAAACAGTTGATAATATGGGGTACGCAATGTTAGGATTAGCCATCACGGGGGTTATTGTACCCTTTTTAGGGTTATTAGGAGTAATCTTATATGCTGGGAATAGGAGTAATTATTTCGCCTGCATTGGGAAAGTGCCGGCATTTTTTTTAACCTTCATTATGCTCGCAATGATGGGGCCAGTAGGAGTACTGCCCAGGTGTATCATAGTTGCCTATGGAGGTATTACATTATTTGCGCCGAGTTTTCCATTTCCATTATTTAGTGCCTTATTTTGTTTAATTACTGCATTGTTGGTTTGGAATCATGATAGGATTATTCCGATAATTGGACGAATATTAACACCCGCTTTGATGGTGGGAATCATAACAATATCCGTTGCAGGATTGATGTTTTCTGAACCGCAAACTGCAGTAAGTCAGTTTAGTCCTAACGAATCATTTAAACTCGGTTTATTCGAAGGCTATCAGATTATGGATTTACTCGCAGCATTTTTCTTTTCAGCGACAACTGTGAGTTATATAAGAGCACATATGCGATCTGATGATAGTCCTAAAAAATTATTGAAATTGAGCTTAGTTGCTAGTTTGATTGGGGCAGGATTTATTGGACTCATTTATCTTAGTTTTGTGGCTTTGGGCGCAAAACATGCGCCTTTACTCCAGCAAGTAAGTCCGGAACAAATGTTTGCAACTGTTGCCGGACATGCCTTAGGACCAATTGCAGTGCCGATAGTTGCCATAACAATCGCATTAGCTTGTTTAACGACGGCAGTTGTATTGGCAATGTTATTTGCAGATTTTATACATGAAGATATTTCAAAGTATAAATTTGGACAGCATAAGGCAGTAATTTTAACATTGATTATTAGCTTTTTAGTATCACTAGTAGGATTTAGTTCTTTACGCGTTTGGCTAGGAGCTGTATTAGAAATAGCTTATCCAGCTTTAATTGTGCTAACCCTAGCGAATATTGCCAATAAGTTATGGAATGTACCGCATTGGGGGAAATGGGGGTTTTGGATAACTGTTTCTGTAAGTATAATCTATAATTATATTATATAGATGAAAGATTGGAAGAGCAGTCTATTTTCATCCTTGATTCTTTCCCAGATAGCTTATTAACTATTAAAAAGTTCAGGCCCAGTTAATGGAAATTAATAATCGTTTACGGATACTGTTGTTGTTATGTTTGATTGTATTTTGTTTATTTCCTTTTGTAAAGCCAGCAATTGGTTTGATATTAGGAATCGCCTTTGCATTAATAGTAGAAAATCCCTGGTATCGGACGACAGATAATCTGAGTAAAAAACTTTTACAAATAGCGGTTATTGGATTGGGATTTAATTTAAATATTAAAGACGTCTTAGCGGAAGGTATGAATGCTCTTTGGTTTACCGTATCAGCAATCTCATTGACGATGTTAGTAGGGACATTTTTGGGGCGTTTTGTTGGGACTGGGAAAAAAATATCGATATTAATTTCGACAGGAACGGCTATCTGTGGAGCGAGTGCAATAGCGGCTATGGCACCGGCTATTAAATGTAAGAGTCAGCATGTGGCAGTTGCAATGGTTACCATTTTTGTTCTTAATGGGATAGCACTGATCATTTTTCCAGTAGTAGGACATTGGCTGGGACTGAGTGATGATAATTTTGGTACTTGGGCAGCGTTGGCGATTCATGATACAAGCAGCGTAGCAGGAGCGGCGATTGCCTATGGATCAGGATCCGTTGAAACTGCACTTACGGTGAAATTAACTCGGGCTCTTTGGATTTTACCCTTAGTCTTCGTCGTCGGATATTTGCAAAGAGGTGCCATAAAAGTTGCATTTCCACTTTTTTTGATCGGATTTCTCCTGGCAGCAACGGTGACTAATTTATTTCCTCAAGGAAAAGCGATTTGGGAATTTTTAGGTAACATTTCGAAGCAGCTTTTATCCGTTACTTTATTGTTAGTAGGATTAGGATTAACAAGAAGATTACTTCATAAAGTGGGACTCAAACCTCTGATTCAGGGTACTGTTCTATGGCTCTTCATAAGTATAGTGAGCCTTTTAGCTATTTATATGCATTGGATTCCAAGCTCGAATTAGTAATTGATAATAATTGATTAATTTATAATTATTTTATTTTTTTCTAGACATTTTTATTTAATTTTAATAAAAATAAAATTATGGAAAGGTAAAAATTAACTTAATCTAATGATGAAAACAAAAAAAATATTACTTATTACTGCAATGACCATGCTCACACTCCCTGGAGCATTTGCAATATCTGAAAGTGAAGAACCGATTACTTCAGAACCATCATTTGGTGGATTGTCGCTTGGTAAATTTCAGAAAATACAAGTTCTCAATAAATTGAAGGATAGTTCTGTGAAGATATTTTTGAATGAATTTGCAAAGAACGCAGCGGATAGATTTGAAATAGAACTTAAAGAAAAACCTACTGAAACGCTATCGATTCCAGTACAAGGAGGTGTTCGAATTAATGATTGGCGTTTTATTGTAGAGAATCTGAAGAAGAGCCTGAACGAGCCTAGCATTATTGATTCTGGTATTATTGTGTTGGACTGGCAGAAGAAAAATGCCTTAGAAAGATTAAAAAGTGAACTTCGACGTAAAGGTATTAACATAAGTATAGACCAGCGAGGTGGTACTCTTGTTATTACGATTGGATGATATTATTTAAAATGAACAAATGCGGACTTGCCTTTCCTTAGAATCGACGATAATTTTTTAACCTCAGTTCGGGATAGGGACAAGATGAAAAATAAACCCTTTTTTGAGCCCAAATTTTGGAGAATTTTCTCTTAACCCGAACTGAGGTTTTTAAGTCTTGGGGAAATCTATAGAGAATAAAGAGCGTAGTGTTAAATAGTTTCAAAGAACTCATGAATAACGCTAGCAACGGTTTCGACTTCATTTTTAGTGATTCCTGGATAAAGAGGAATATTGATGACTTCCTGTGCAATACGCTCAGCAATAGGAAAATCACCGACTTTTCCTCCAAGGCTTTTATAACAGCTTTGAAGATGCAAAGGAACAGGATAATGATTTGAAAAACCTATATTGCGACTTTTTAAGTAAGCGGCTAATTGATCTCGATAAGGCGTTGTGAGGGTAAATAAATGATAGGCACTTTCCGCCCACGGGGCTTGGATAGGAAGTTTGATAAATTCTTTTAAGGATGTACTAGAGAGCAGTTGATGATATAAGGCAACAGTTCGTAAGCGGTCCAGAGTCCATTCGGGGAGTTTTTTCAGTTTCAATCTTAAAATAATTGCTTGAAAGGCGTCCATGCGGTAATTGTATCCTATTTCCTCATGATAGTAGCGTTTTGTTGAACCGTGGTTGCGAAGTGAACGAGCTCTTTCGGCTATTTTGGGATCATCTGTAGTAAGGGCACCGGCTTCACCGCAAGCTCCTAAATTTTTTGTAGGATAAAAACTATAAGCAGCAGATTCACCAAAAGTTCCGATAGGTTGACCTTTGTAGCGGGCGCCATGAGCTTGGGCAGCGTCTTCTATTAGGTGAAGTTTATATGAATTGCAAAGTTCGACGATGGGATCCATGTCGCAGGGATGGCCATAGAGATGAACAGGTAAGATTGCTTTGGTTTTTTTTGTAATGGCATTTTCTATTTTTTTTGGGTCTATATTATAAGCGTTTTCCTCGATATCAACAAAAACGGGCCTAGCGCCAACGTAAGAGATACCCCAAGTAGTTGCAGCAAAGGTGAAAGGTGTGGTAATGACTTCATCGCCGGGTTGGAGGTCGAGCACGGCAAGGGCAATATGCAGGGCAGCAGTACCGGAGTCGAGTGCGACCGTGTATTTTGATTTTGAATATTGAGAGAATTCTTCTTCAAAAGCTTCGACTTCTGGGCCGAGAACAAAGGTATTGCTATCGATGGCTTGTTCGATCGCAGTGAGAATTTCCTTTTTTAAAGGATCGTGTTGTGTTTTTAAATTTAAATACGGAACAGAATTGGACATAAATTAATTTTGTACGGGTGGAGTGAGTTTAATAATACGTTTGCCTTCAGAATTGCGTTCGAGAAAAGGGTCTTCTTTGATTTTTAAATCGAAAGGTTCATCAGGAAGAGCATTTTCATTAATTTCCAAAGTATCGATCGCATCAAGTTTATCAAATAAAAGGGACATCCTTCTTGATTGAGGATTTAAGGCTGCATCAGGATTTGAAACTTGATTTTTTTTAATCTTTTCGAAAATCGTGGGGTAATGCTCTTTTTCAAAAGATTGGATAAAGTCATTGACCCATTTATGGGAAACAAGTTCTCCATAAGTAAGGAAAATATAATCTGAAAAATGAATTAAAGCTGAAAACCAAGATAAAGATTCTGGGTTATTATAAGCTAGTTGACAGTCGATAACACCGAGAATGCGGGATAAAGAAAAAATAGGGTGTTTAGAAAGCCAGTTTTTGAAACCTTCAATTTGATCGATCAGATTGTTTTTACTAGAAAGGATCAAAAAAACTTTATTGCAAGAGGCGGTAGAGGAAATCGGAAGATCTGGGATCTGTAAATCGTTATTTAAAAAATGCCACTGTAGGGTATGCGTGTTGAGGAGGTTTTGGAATTTTTCAAGGGAGCCAGTATCTGGTTCATCATTATTGATGAGGACGATGTGATTCGCAGACTGAAAATCGCAAGAACCTTCAATGAGATCATAAACAATTTCTCTACGCCCTGATTTCAGGGTCCCGAGGACTAAATAAAGATTGATAGGTTCTAGCATGTAAATCATAATGGACAAGAAATGGATGCATCGCAATAGAGAAAAATGAACGTTCTCGAAAATAATTATAATAGAAGACGTACGAATTTAGACATTTGGCAATGTGACAATAAGAAATTTTAACTTATTGTTTGACAAAGTAGAAATTTTTTTTCAGCATCTGTGGTGGGTTTAAGTATCCAATTTGATTTATTATTATTATGGTTAATTTAAAATTGTTTTCCTTAAATCGTTTTAAGCTGATATGTTATTTTATTTTGTTCATCAATATATTTGGAGTTAATTGTGGACTTAAGGCAGTCTCACTGACCTATGGAATAACAGTTTGCACTGAGGCAGAGGAATTGAAGCGTTTATTAAAGCAAATTAGCGCTAATCTTGATGATGAAGATATGATTATAATACAAGTAGACGAATCCAATACTACAAAGGATGTGGATGAGGTTATTAAGCAATTTAAAAAATTACTTTCTGATTCTCAATTTTATATAATTTACAAATCTTTAGATGGAAATTTTGGTGAGTTTAAGAATAATCTTTTAAAATATGCTGGAGAAAAAAAGGGTGACTTTTTATTCTTTTTGGATGCGGATGAATATCTTTCTGAGCCATTGGCGAAAAGTTTAAAGTGGTATCTTTATAATTATAATGATGTTGATGGTCTGAAGCTTGCACGAGCAAATTATTATGTAAACTTGGATCAATATCCTGAACAAAAGAAAGCTTTAGCAGGAGGTATAGATAGTATGGGACGGTTCCTATATATGGATGAAAAACTAAGAATTGTAAATTTAAAAAATCCAAAAATTAAATATTGTGGAAGGGTGCATGAAGAGATTGAAGGATGCGAAAAAGTTCTAATGTTACCTTACGAGCCAGGGAATTGTTGGGAGCTTATACACGTTAAAACTTATGAGAAACAATTAAAACAAAATGATTTATATTCAAAAATAATGAAATAAAATTCAGAACTATTTGACTTTTAATTCAATAGATGACTATGAGAAAGAGGCTATTAAAAAAAACAATATCGCTAGTAGTAGCAATGGCTACTCTATGTATAGGTTTTGCTAGTACAAGTTGTGAAGAAGAGATATACGATAATTCTGAAGAAGTCAAAATGCTCTTTAATCCTAAGGCGGAAAAGCAATCCCTTCTCTATGCATTTTTGCAAGGACGTCTTTTGATGTTGCATATTGCAGCAGCTGTAAAAAAAAATGAAGCCTGCAATTATTGCCAACTAGAAGACAGGTTTTCATTTCAAGATGGCATTCACAATTCTTTGAAAAGTTTGGGCTTATTTCAAGCTCGTATTCCGAGTTTACTGGAAATTGTTTGGGCTGAAGAAATTCTATCCATTTCTTGGGAAAAAAATATGAAGAACTGTGATCTTTGTGAGTTATTGGAGCTACTTCCATTTGCAAGCCTATTTTTCAAGCTCTACGATAAACTAACAGAATTGCAAAACCAAGAATTTGACCTTTTAAGAGAAAAAGATAGCGAAGTTGCTGAAGAACTAAACCAATTTTTAACTAAAATTGGTGTAAATCTTACGGTCAAAAATAGAGAGCAAAATGCAAAATTTGAAAAATTATATCGTCAAGTCGAAAAAATAGGCAACTTTCCTAATTTGTTAGATAAACTAACACTTTTTAATAATACCGGCAGTGGTTTTTTAAATTTTATGGAAAATCTTAATTCCTATGAAGATAGTATTTTTTTCTTGATGTTGAATTTTGCTGATGAATTGGCAATGCATAAAAAATTTCTTGAGGATAATGAGGATACTTTATCGATAATTGAGCGTATTGCGGATAACAAATTCATCCTAGAGGATGGTTCCGAGAGAAAAATTAAAACCTTAGCTGAAATAATGTTTATCGTAGAGAAAGTTGAAAAAAAACAAAATAGGATGAAGATGTTTGATTGCTTAATTTACTAATAGTACGGTAAGGTTATTGGTAGAAGAGATAAGAGAGATGAATTTGCATTAATTTTAGTGACAATTAGTAATACTCTATTATACTTTTTAAATATGAGGAAGGCATTATTTTTAGATCGAGACGGCACGTTAATTATTGATAAACATTATTTAAAAAATCCGCAAGAGGTGGAAGTTTTCCCTGGTGTATCAGATTTTTTAAAAAAGGCTCTAGCTTGCGACTATTTACTTTTTTTATTTACGAACCAAAGTGGGATCAGTAGGGGATTGCATACGCTAGAAGATACAAATGCCTGTAATCAAAGGATGCTGGAGCTCCTTCAATTGCCAGAACCTGGATTTCAGGAAATTAAAGTAGCAATAGAAGGTCCAGAAGAAGAGGAAGGATATAGAAAGCCTTCACCGAAATTTATTTGGGAGATGATAGAGAAATATAATTTGGATCCAAAGGCTTCTTGGATAATTGGCGATAAACTCAGTGATTTAGAGGCAGGAATTAGAGCGGGAATTCGCAGTGCCTGGGTAGCAAGTGGTAAGCCGCGAGATGAGGAATTGGATGGCTATATCGAGAAACATGGGATTTCAACCTTTTTTCATTTAAGGGAATTTAAATTATTGTAGATTGAATTTTTTTTGAAGATTTTGATCTTAGCAATTTAGAGATTGAATTTAGCACCTACCCCGTTAATTAAGAAATCATCTGAAAAATTTTCTTTGAGGATCGTTAGAGCTTTATCTCCTGTGCAATGACAAGGGGCAATTTTTTTTAAGTATGAATTTTTTAATTTTTGTGCTATTTTTGTAATATTTTGGTCAGAAGTCTGTAATAAATGGAGTCCGCCAAACAGTGTCAAAATATCCTGTTTTATATATTTTCGAGCTTCATCAAGAATATTATTGATTCCTGAATGGCTGCAACCAGAAATAAGAATATTACTTTGCGGAGTAGTAATGGCTAAAGATATCTCCTTGATCCAAATATTTTTAGTTAAAATAATATGAAAATCATTCTGAGCTAAAGAAATGCTCTTTTTCACTCTTATTATATTGCTGCAGTGAATGCGAAGTTGGTGTTCTAATTTTTTTGAAAAAGTATCAGGGATGTAAACAGTTACATTCGGATTTTGTTCTACAACCCAATTTGCTCCTCCAATATGATCACTATGCAGATGAGAAAGTATCAAAATATCAATTGATTTAATTGGAATTGAGGCAGTATGTAAATTCTTTTCTAGAATATTGGCATGTTCTCCTGTATCAAATAGAATGCGTTTTTTTGGATGATTAATAACACAAGCATATCCCCAATCCGTTTTAAATTGGGGATCATTTGCAATATTGTCATAAATGGTAATAATTTCCATTTTTAAACTGTGGCAAACGTCAAATTAAAATTCAAGAAGATTTTTGTTTGTAATAAAATATAATTTTTACTTTGACAATGGTTTTAGTGTTATTTTTAGTAATTAACAAGTAATTCAAAGAGAGTTTTACAATGAATACATTTAATAAAGTAATACTGGTTATTGGCATTCTTTTAATGCTACCATTGGGACTACAAGCAAGCGAACGCCCTATCCTGGATGACCAAGAAGGTTTCACAGACGATCAGCTTGTTAAAGCTGTTTATGAAGTGAGTTTGCTTTCCAGCATTATGCGCAATCTTCCATCGAACCCGAAGTTGAATTTTGACGGCACACTCTTGCGTGCTGAAGGGGCATTTAAGAATAGAATTCAGCAAGCTCCGTCACTTCTAAATTTTGTATGTGCCCAAGTTTACGTTAATCATTTAAAAGACCTTAGAGCTCTTAGTTTGGGGAAAATTCAGCGTGAGGATTTGGATCTCACCAATCATTACAATAGAAATGATCTTACGCTTGAACCTCGCCGGTTGTCAGCTGCAAGCGCTCGAGGTGCTCAACGCGGTGCTGAGTTAGTAACAGAAGGAGATAGGGATAAAATTGTTTCGATTTGTGTCAACTTCATGAGTCACCTATGGCCATTTTTATGTTCAGAGTTCGAAAATTCTTATAGAAAGCTCTTTGATTTAAAAGAAGCCAATGTTCAGGATATTCAAAATCCCTATTATTCACTCTTTTGTAAGATGGGTGAGGACAAGACGGACATGAAAGACGGGTTGAAGTAATAGACTTCTTGCATAACCCCTGTCTTTTGCTCGCTGGCTGCGTCAAAAAATTGTGAGATGTCCTCATGTACCTTATGTACACTCTTAATTTTGAATTCACACCAGTCTTGTTAATTGAATTACATTTTTTCTAAAGTCTCAAGACCCAGAAGATGTAGCCCAGTTTCTAGGATTTGAAGGGTGCCAGCACATAGGAGGAGTCTTTTATTTCGAATGTTTTCTTCTTCAACAATGACTTTATTAGCACTATAAAAAGTAGAAAAAGCTACTGAAAGTTCGAAGAGGTAAGTACATAAAATGTGAGGCCTTAATTCAATAATTGCGTGTTTCAACGCTACAGGAAATTCCATGATTTTCCGCGCAAGGATCAGTTCTTCATGTGTTTCGAATGTCAAATCTCCAGCAAAATCAGAGTCGATAGGTATATTGGCTTTTTTAAAGATAGAGTGGATTCGAGCTATTGCGTAAAGAAGATAGGGGGCTGTATTGCCTTCAAAGGAAAGGATTTTGTCCCAGGAAAAAATGTAATCTGAAGTGCGGTTTTGAGACAGATCGGCGTAGCGTACTGCTCCCAGTCCTACGACTTTTGCGATATGTTGATGGGACGCTTCGTCGAGGGTTGGATTTTTTTCTTGAACAATAGTGTAGGCACGGTCGATGGCTTCTTGAAGTAGGTCTTTTAATTTAATGGGAGTACCGGAGCGTGTTTTAATAGCTTTTCCATCCTCGCCTAGAATAGTTCCAAACCAGGCGTGTTTGAATTCGGGTTTTTTATAGCCCTTGGCGTCGAACCACTGATTGACTGTTTTAAAAAGGTATTTAAAATGATCTTGCTGGCGGCCATCGGTGACGTAAATCATTTCATCTACTTTATTTTCTTCAACATGATGAAGGGCAGTCGCTAGGTCCGTAGAGGAGTAGTTGCTTGCGCCATCTTTTTTTCGAATAAGGAAAGGATAGCTTTGAGGATTTCCAGCATCGGGAGAGTGCATGACGATGAGAGCGCCTTGACTTTCTTTTGCGATGCCAGTTTCGGTCAGTTCTTTATAAATGCGGTCGACTTTTGTGCGATAGAAAGATTCGCCGAGCACGACGTCAAAATGAATATTCATCATGTCGTAAATCTTTTGGAAAGCCGCATACGAGACTTGATTTACTTTTTCCCAAAGCTTGATATTTTGAGGATCGCCTTGCTGGAGTTTAACTAATTCGCTACGGGCGCGTTCCTTCCATGAGTCGCTGGATTCAAAGAGAGCATTGCCTTTTTTATAAATGTCTTCAAGATCCTCGAGAGGATCGGCATGGGGAGCGTCGAGATCGTAATTAAATTCTTTTACCCCCATAATGATAATGCCAAATTGGGTTCCCCAATCGCCAATATGATTATCGCGTATGATGGTAGCGCCGCAAAAGCGTAACATACGTTGAATAGCTTCGCCAATGACCATGGAACGAATGTGGCCAACATGCATTTGCTTAGCCGTATTGGGTGAAGAGTAGTCGATAGAAATTGTTTTATTGTGATAGATATTACCTGAGGCTTTTTGGAAAGCTTTTTCATTATGATAAAGTTTAAGCCAGGCAGGATAAAAGTTCGGCAGAAATTTGAAATTGATAAATCCGGGACCTGCAATACTGATAGTAATGAGTTTGGAGTCTAATTTAGGTGAATTTTGTAGAGCAGTGACGAGTTTTTCCGCAAGTTGCCGGGGATTCATTTTAAGTCTTTTGGCAGCTGACATGATGCCGTTAGCTTGAAAGTCACCAAATTTAGGATCTGCAGTTCTTACATCAGGGTGAAATTCTTCACCTAATTCTGGTATTTCTTTTGCGACAGAATGAATTGTATCTTCAAGGTAATCAACGACATTAAAAGGAATTTCCATGATATATAGTGAATCGAAAATTTAACAAATCGTCAAGCGCAGAAGGGCAAATTCTTCCTTTCTATAGGGCTATTTATCCTTATTAAAAAAAATTGACAGGATTCTTTATTAGTGTATAACTTATCTATAAGTACTTTATTAAAGATAACGAAGCCACAAAGACTATCAAAAGAAAGGAAAAATCATGAAAAATGTAACGATAAAACTCAAAAAAGCGGTCGATAAAGGAATGACTCGCTTCTATTTAGGGAGTCCACTGAATGTTTGCTCATTAGCTCTAACATTGGTTGTTGTTATTTTTTCTGGTCAGTCTTGCTTGTTTGCAAATGTTAGCGAGATAAATGAAAATCAGTCTTCTTATTGTATTCCTGCTAATGAATTATTCCAGTGGGTAGAAGAGGGAATGGACCAAAAAAGCAAAGAATTTTTAATAGAGAGATCAAAGAGGTACTTCCAGGATATCCAAGAATTTGAAGCTTTTAAGGATCCTAATTCTGAAGGCTATCGTGCATTAATCACAAAGATTTCTCCAATTGTACATGCAAGGTGCGATAAAGGTCTTGAAAAAGTAGAAGGAGGCGCTTATTTGAAATCATTCCTTGAATTCTACCGTCCTAACAGCGAAAAATATCAAAGTCTAGGAAAAGACCACCGAGACTTTGTTGACATGCTCTATGACTGTTTTCCTTTATAAAATGAATTCTTTGACAGTGCTATTAGGAATAGTGAGTCTTCTTCCAGGTATTCTTTGCGGCGAATTGCCATTGAAAGAGGCAGAGGAGCTCATCGTTACTTATGAGGATGCTCGTAAATATAATGAAGTTTGTTGGCTAACGGCACACAATGCCTTTTCAAACAAAGCTGATGGATGGGTTTACTATCAGCAAACTTTAGGTTTTGAAGAACAATATGCATGGGGCGTTCGCAGTTTTCAGCTGGATCTACATTGGTACACTCCTAGAGAGAAAGCTGATCGCTACATTGCTTTATGCCATGAACCAAAACCTAAATATAATTGCCTTTTTACCAGAGGTCAGCTCCTACTAGGTTCTCCGAAACCTGCAAAAGAATTTTTTGAACAAGTTGCCCAATGGCTTTCTTCAGATCCCAAAGCGATTATTACCTTGCATCTAGAAAATTATGTAAAGGGCACTGAAGGGCGAGAAGCTTTAGATAAATTGCTTGAAGAGACAAACTTGAAACAATATTTATTAAGGCCTACTTCCATCTTTGAGAAAGGGGATTGGAAAACATTAGGACAAATGCGCGATGACGGAACTCGACTCGTTATTTTTAGTGATAATCCTACAGACGGCATGATTAATGTACGTGAATACCGAGAAACTCAGTATAACCTAGATGAATCTCCGAACTGTGAAATGAGAGGCGAGGGCCGTGATCGGGGGAAGAACAAACGGTTACTACTAATGAACCATTTTTACAGTCAATCCTTTTTGAAAGGAGACTACAATGATAACAATAGTTACAACGCAATCGCGAAGCGAGTAAATATATGTCATAAAGAACAAGGTCGATTGCCCAATTTTATTGCCGTTGATTTTATAGAACTTGGAGCAAACGGGGGCAGCCGAGAAGTAGTCCGAAAACTGAACCTTGAAGATGTCAAGTTGTTTGCTAATTTTCCAGGAAAGGATGTGCTTGATCCGATCATATTTCACGTTGATCTTTAATGAATAGTAAAAATCCTTGTTTAAGGATTTTTACTATATCTATCCTTTCTAGGAAGTAAAATTCAGGATCATCCTCTATTCTTCATTTCATGTAAACGTTCGATTTCTCTATTAAGTGCATGAGTATCAATATGACAATTATCGTATAAATCATTGGCGGCAGTATAATGAATGATTAAACTTTCTATCCCGATCTCATTAAAAACTGCTTCTGCATTATCTGCATTCTCTTTAAGGTCATCGACAAACCCTATTGCCGGCGGACGTGGAATTCCCAGTTCCGTAGCCTTTTGCAAAACTAGCTTAGCAATAAAACCCTTTTCTAATTTTGAAGTAAAGATCACTCCTGATTTTATTTTTGCAGGGCCTTGATATTCAAAAGAAAATAATTCGAGTTTTTTATCGGGATCGCCCAATTCAGATTCCATTAAAATAATTTCACTTTCGGAAAAAACAGACGAAAAAGTGATACCTAATTTACTTAATTGCGATAATGTCAAATCCTCATGAGATAACTTTTTTTCTAATTGCCAGGAAGTCGCATACCCTGTGCGCCTTTTAGTTAACGACAATACATGAATTTCTTTTTCCTTAAGATCTAAAAAGAGCTGCAAAATTTCTTTTTCTTCTACCAATTTATATTCACAGCAATCATATAATTCCCAAAGCAACTGTCTAATGTTCGGATACTGTACTTTTTGCGTCTCTAGATAATTTTCCAATAACGCTACATTCACGGTTCGTAGTAGAGGCAAAATTGGAATAAAAACCGTGTCATCTAAATCCCATAATATCCAACTTCCTCGAGGCATATTTAAAAGTTGCTCCTTTATTTTTGATATTGAATTTACCTGATATCTTCCTACGAAGTCTCTTATTTGATTTCCTGGAGATGGGGGTTGAGAATAATTTACGTTAGAAGTCGGATAGGGATTTTCTGTTGTTTTAAACATGTAATCAAATAATTGATTTACAACAAGGTGACAATATCTTGAAATAGTGTCAATAGATTTCGAATGATTCCTTGATTTAAATTATTCTATATGTTTTCTTCTTGAATATCAACTTGCGTCCTCTACAGTTATAGTGTAATTATAAAATGTATAATTTGGATCAACTGCTAAAGCATATATTTTAATAGGTTTTGCATCAATTATAACTTTTAATTTAAGATCCACGGGTTCTTTTCTTTCAAAAAAAACTGGGCTCTTAGTCTTCGAGCCTTCTAAGACAAACGAAAATCTACTAAGTGTACCTCTCGTAGGGTGACCAGTTCTTACTGCAATCCGAGCAGGTCCGGTGGCGGCATATGTTGTACTTTTTCCTTCGCCTGTTTTGCCTGGTTCCACCCATTTTTGATTAAGAGGTGAATAAGCAAATAAACCCGCATGTCCTATTGAAATCCCTTCTGCTTCTGTTTCTAATTGAATATTCTGGTCTTTTGTTTCATTGATTAGCTTTGTAGTGACAGACTGTTCATAACCTTCTTTTGGTCCTACCCGTAAAAAATCAAAATCAAATCCTAGCAAAATTGATGCAATTCCTATCACAAAAATACTCAATAAGAAAATTTTGAATTTTTTAAATTTATCTATATTCATATAATTTTATATATATGACAATTTATTTATAATTGCAAAATTTGTATATTTTTATTTTTTATTTGAATTTGGTATAAAATCGTTTGCTTTTTATCAAAGTGGCATCTTTTTATTTAACACAAAGCGGCCATTACCCTATAATTTTGAGACCAAATTGCTTCATGACCTGCATTAGATATGATCATGTGTTCAGCATTTTTCACATAATGTTTTATTTCATGAGCAATCTTCGTAAATTTTACATCATCTTCTCCTGTAATGAGTGTTACGGGAAATTTGATTTCGTGAAGTCTAGGCCAAAGCGGTTGCATTGAACCTGTTCCCATATTTTTTAGACTATTAGCTAAGCCTAAGGCATTATTTTTGTACCTTCGCTTCAACATCGGTTCATAAATTGAAGAAGGTATATATTTTTGGGATTTGATTAAGTCTTGTTCTTGCCAAAAATCGATAAAATTCGGGACACCTTCAGTTAGAATTTTTGATGCAAGAAGTTCATCCGATTGCAGTCTTAGAATGCGTTCATAGTTATCTAAAATACCTGGAGTTGAACTTATAAGAATAAGTTGTTTAATAAAATGAGGTCTTTCTAATGCATATTTTAAAGCCAGTCGTCCACCCATGGAATAGCCTAAAAGAATAAAAGGTTTTGCAATTTGTTCGGAAGCCAAATCTAGGTAATGGACATGGGTGTCTAGCAGGTAATCCCTAGGATTTGATGAAATACGTGTTTGTCCATGCCCCATTAAATCTGGAGCATACCATGAGAACTGGAAAGAGGTAAAGGAGGTAAAACACGCAAAATCAAGACCTGATCCTGTGAAGCCATGTAAGGCAAGAATGGGGGTAGGATTACGATGCTCTCCATGCCAAGTATGAAGATGTAAATAATTCATTTAAGCATATAAGCCTTAATAATTTTTTGTTCTTCTTTAGGACGGTCTTGACTACTAACTGCTGAATTTTCGATTATTTCAACGACATCATAACCTTTGGTCACTTCACCGAAAATGGTATGGCGCATATGTAGCCAGGGAGTTTTAGCCGTAGTTATAAAGAATTGGCTTCCATTGGTTCCTGGGCCAGCATTTGCCATTGCGAGTAAACCTTTTTTATCAAATTTGATTGAAGGGTTGCATTCATCTTGAAATTTTTTACCCCAAATGGAGTTTCCACCCATGCCAGTACCGGTGGGATCGCCTCCTTGTATCATGAAATCTTTAATTACACGATGAAAAATAACTCCATTGTAATAACCTTTTTCAATAAGTTTTTCGAAATTCTCGCAAGCCAAGGGAGCGATTTCGGGCATTAATTTGATTTCGATATTTCCCTGGTTAGTTTCTAGTACAGCAATTTTTTCTGACATAAGATTTAAATAATGTTTAGTTTAAGTTTAACTTAAGAAATGAGGCAATGATTTTTTTAAACGAGAGTCTATAGTGTTATTTTCTGTAAGTTTGAGATAAATTTCTCGTGAAATCCAAGCATCGGTTGCAGCATAGACAACTTGGGCATGAGTGAGCTCTTTTTGGCTCCAATTAGAGAGTTGCATATTTTTTGAAATGCGCACACCTAAAAGATAGGCAGCTAGGCCACGAAGACCTTTATTGGAAATGACGAGTTCATCAGTTATTTTCGCAATTTCAATAAAGCCCGATTCATTAAAAACTCCAAATCTTTTTAAGCGTAGTAGGTCGTCATTGATACCGACGCCGGCTTTACAAATAGTTGAATTTTCGAAAAGGGGAGTAAAAATATCCAAATCTTTGAGTTCGTGTAATTGGAAAATAAAAACAGTCTTTTGGCTTGCTAATTGTATTAAAGCCGGGGGATGGATAATACCTCTTTTGAATGAAGGTTGACTTTCAATATCAAAACCTAATAAAGATTCCTTCTCCAATTCCTTTATAGCACATAGGATATCTTGTATGGAAGAAACTACTTGAATTTTCCCATCATAGCGATAAAGTGGAAGCTTATTGATCACCTCTTTTGAAATCCCTTTTGCAGTGATTTCAACAATATTTTTATTTTCCTGTATCACGAATGATTATTTATTTCTCATAAAAAAAGTATATTAAAAATAAACAAAGTACAATAAAAATTTACAGATATAAAAGATTGTGAATTAAAATATTACAATTTGGGATACTGACAGACGAGGTTTGGGAAGATTTTTTATTGGGAGGCTGTAGGTTTGCCTTTACAAAATGAGAGAGTTATGTAGACTGAAAATCTTCGATATATATGAAACAAAGAACAATTTTAAGAGAAGTCAGTATTTCAGGAAAAGGACTACATACGGGGCAACAGGTGACACTTGTTTTCAAGCCTGCGCCAGTAGATCATGGGGTTGTGTTTGTGCGAACAGATCTTTATGGTAAGCCAGAATTGAAGCCCGAGGTATCCAAAGTGACGGAACTTGTTCGGTGTACAACGATCTCTTCGGGCCATGCTAAGGTGCATACTATTGAGCATGTATTAAGTGCATTGAATGGCATGAAAATCGATAATGTGCGTGTGGAAATTGATGCTGCAGAGCCTCCTATTTTAGATGGTTCTGCAAAATTTTTTGTCAACTTGTTGCAAGAAGCCGAACCTATTGAGCAAGATAAGGAAAGAATATACTTTCAATTGAAAGAGCCGGTATCGGTGACTGAAGGGAATCGTTCGATTATAGCACTCCCTTATGATGGCTTAAAAATTACTTGTACTTCTGCTGATGACAGGGGAATTCATACACAACATCTTTCGATAGACATAGATCCCGAGACCTACATTGCACAGATTGCTCCTGCAAGAACGTTTACGATATATGAGGATATCGAAGAACTTCTAAAACTCGGTAAAATCCAAGGAGGAAGTTTAGATTCGGCTATAGTCATTAAAGGGGATAAGATTATTTCTAAGGAACCTCTAAGATTTAAGGATGAATTTGTGCGTCATAAGATACTGGATATTTTAGGAGATATTAGTCTTTTAGGTATGCCACTGAAAGCTCATATTATTGCAGTGAGGCCTGGACATGCTTTAAATGCTGAACTCACGAAACGAATTTACAAGCAGTTGGAAGAAGAAAAGGCAGGGAAAAGTGATTCAAAATCACATTCTAAAGCTTTTATGCTAACTTCCGAAACAAAGCTTGATATAAGACGTATTCTTGATATCTTGCCACATCGTTATCCATTTTTGTTAATTGATCGAGTAATATCGATGAATAAGGAGGATGAATTAGTCGCACTTAAAAATATAACATTTAATGAGCCCTATTTTCAGGGGCATTTTCCTGGAAACCCTGTTATGCCTGGGGTATTACAAATTGAGGCAATGGCTCAAGCGGGAGGACTGTTATTATTATCGAAGGGATGTACAGCAGAAAATAAGTTGGTATTTTTTATGTCTTGCGATAAAGTAAAATTCCGTCGTGCGGTGGTACCTGGAGATCAATTAGAAATTCATGTGAAGCTGAATAAAACAAAAGAAACGCAAGGACAGTTGATTGGCCTTGCGTCTGCTGAATGTAAAGTCGAAGGCAATGTAGTGTCCTCGGCTGATTTAATGTTTACTGTAATGGATCCAAAAGATGAGTGATACAGATATTATAAGAGAAGAAAAGAAACTGGGAATTCACCCGGCAGCGATTATTGAAAACGGAGCAATTATCGATAGTAGCGTTTATATTGGGGCTTATGCATACATTGGTCCCGATGTAAAGATAGGTGAGGGAAGTATTATTCATCATCATGCAACCATTGAAGGGAATACGGAAATTGGAAAAGGCAATGAAATATTTCCTTATGCTATTGTTGGTGGAAAAACGCATGACTTGAAATATTCGGGAGGAATGCCTGGGCTTAAGGTCGGAAATCATAATGTATTTCGTGAGTATACAACTATTCATGCTGCAACGGATGATGGAGCATTTACTGTTATAGGAGATAATAATGTACTATTGGCCTATAGCCATATCGCGCATGACTGTAGAATTGGAAATAATATGATTATGAGTAGTCATTCTGCTTTAGCAGGACATGTGGTAGTTCAAGATTATGTCAACATAGGTTGGAGTGTGGGAGTGCATCAATTTTGCCATTTAGGAGCGCACTGTATGATAGGAGCATGTTCAAAAATTGTACAAAGTGTTTTGCCTTTTATGCTTGCAGATGGCAATCCTGCAGTTATTCGTACGTTTAATAAAATAGGTTTAGAACGTGCCGGATATTCTGCTGAAGAATTAGAGATTGTACGTTTTATTTATCAAACACTTTATCGTAAAGGATTGAATCGAAGCCAAGCTCTCGGGGAATTGCAAGAATATGAATTATCTAGTTCGCATTTAGTTAAGGCAGTGTTGAACTTTGTGGAAAATGCGGATAGAGGTTTGGTTTAAAACTTTAATTCTGGGGTACGAAAAAGCGTAAAACAAACAAACCTCTTATCCTAAACGGAAATTAAAAGACAAATCCAATACCACCACCTGCTTTGACGCCACCTATATCAAGATGATGTCTGTGTTTAAAATGTACAGGCTGATAGAGGTAGTCTACGAATAGATCGATAAATGCACATGGAGTAAAGTAATAATTGATACCGCTTTTTGCAACAACGCCTACTGCCCCTTTTGAAGTTTTTTTCCTATGATGGTGGTGCGTATGATTTTTTATCCAGATATTTGAAAAGCTTGGGCCAACACCTACATATCCCAAAAGACAAGGACAAATTTCAAATGGGAATTTGATACCTAAACTAAAATTTGCGATATGGACTCTTGTCGAAGGATGTCTCGAACAATGATGACAATTTTTAATTGTAGACCTGCATGTTCGACCAAATGCTCTTCCATGTTTATTGAACCAATCGAAATTGGCCCAAAAAGCATAGCATGGATTGCAACTTATTGAAGCTTCGATTTCATAACACGGCCCAACATTATTATAATTTTTTCTAAAGTGCTTTGATGTATGGTAAAAAGCAGCTGAACGTACTTCTATAGTACTTTGTATTCCATGAAGAAATGAACAAGCTGCTAAGAAGGGGATCAAAAAACATATTTTAGACGTAACTTTTATCATAATAAGGAGAAAAGGGGGAATTCAAAATGGGGTTACAATATTTTTTATAATATTGAAAAGCGAGATTTAAAGCAATGTATTCAATAATTAATAGTTTTGTCAATAAAATTTATTAATTATTTATTCGAGAGAAGTATTTTTTCATCATACCAATTTCCATTTTAAATTGGGAATTGGTATTAGACTTCTGCATAAGCTAATCTTTTTTTTCTTATTGCTTCAAGAAGAATATTTAAAACTGGGAATAAATCAGGATAACAGGGTGGAAGGCTTTAAATTTTTTAAATACTGCCAGCTATAAATTCCCGTACTATGGCCGTCGCTAAATTTAAGCTTAATGGCATAGTTGCCTATAAAGTCCCATGATAGGATTTGAACATTTGGAAAATTTTTTGGACCTTGCCCGCCGTATTGATTGCCAAAAATATCTTTTTCTCCTATATTTTGAGCACTTGGAGAAGCTGTTCGTAGAAATTCGGATTCAAAATAATTTTCAGAATTATCATTCCAAAGAATGGATAGAGTAGAACCAATGAGTTCGATTTTCGTTGGGAAAATCATTTCAATACCATAATATCCACTCTGCGATCTTGCCAAGCGTCTTCCACGCTTAGACCAGCTTTTGCGTCCAATGATCCTTTGGAAAGAGTTCTTATATTCATCGGATTTACACCAAGCATTGATAGATAAGACTTCACAGCATTGGCACGTCGATCACCTAATGAGGAATTATATTCTTCAGTACCATGCCAGTCACATCTTCCAATTACAAGAAAAGAGGCGATAGGATTTTGCTTGAATGCATCGGCTACCTGAATGAGTTTATTGCGTTCTTCCGGTCTAATATCTATATGATCATAGGAAAAGTAAATAGAAAGTAGAGGAGCTTGAGTAATGTAGCCATTAATTAAAGTGCCTGAAAAACAATCTTCGGCTCTTAATGATAACCCTTGCTCGCTATAACTATCATTGGGATCTATCCAATTGGGTCTCAATTCATGCCTGTTCTCTAAAATAGTGTCGGCAGGTGTTGGATCATATTGATTTGCGCAACCTGAGAATAAAGTGGCTATAAAAGCTAAGATGACTGTGATTTTGATAAAGTGTGACATACTGGGTTGATAAAGATAGAATTTCCTAATTAATGGCGGGATAGACGGGACTCGAACCCGCGACCCCCAGCGTGACAGGCTGGTGTTCTAACCAACTGAACTACTACCCCGTTAGAATGGTGTTCATAGTCCTATAAAAATATTAATTTGTCAAGCAGCTAAATAAATTTTTTTGAGATTTTAAAAAACATTCTTGAAAATTACTTGTAAATAACTTCCTCTGATATAAAGCCAAATGGAAAAGTCCGAACAAGAAGAAATAGCCTTAGGAAGCTTGAGCGAGCCTATTGATGGTTTTTTGGCCTATATTGACCTTGAAAAAGGGCAGGCAAAGAATACTGTTGAAAGTTATTTTCAAGATCTGAAGCAATGTGCCCTTTTTTTGATGAGTTTAGGAATAGACAATTGGAATTGGGTTCAAATGGAGCATATTTCGCTTTGGCTTAGTAAGTTGACGGTTGAAAATTACTCAACCAAAAGTATTTCTCGAAAATTATCTGTTCTTAGAATGATGGCTAAGTATTTAATTCAAGAAAATATTCGTAAGGACAATTTTGTTGAACTACTCGTTTTGCCAAAACTTGTTCGAAAATTACCCCATACATTAGTTGCCGAAGATCTTGTAAAACTCATTGAAAGTCCTGATCTAACCAGTGTTCAGGGGATAAGAGATCGTGCTATTATTGAAATTTTATATAGTAGCGGTTTGCGTGTATCGGAATTGTGCGCTTTGACTTTACAATCCATTGATGTTGATCAAGGTTTTTTGCGTATATTTGGAAAAGGCAGTAAAGAACGCATTGTGCCAATAGGCGGGCAAGCATTGTGCGCTTTGAAGAATTATTTACTAGAATCCAGACCAAAATTAGTGAAAAAGAAAACAGGAAGTGGACTATTTATCAGTCAATTAGGAAGCTCCATTTCAAGAAAAACCGTTTGGCTGATGCTGAAAAATTATGCCGCAACATTAGGACTTGAGGAGATTGTGAAGCCGCATCTTTTAAGGCATACATTTGCAACCCATTTACTCCAAAATGGAGCAGATCTACGGTCAATACAAGAAATGTTAGGTCATGCCGATATTTCAACAACTGAAATATATACTACCGTTGATGCTAATTTATTAATAAATGAACATAGAACTTATCATCCTCGAAAAAATCAGATAAAAGTTGAAATTAATTAATAAATGACATAGCTTAAAACTATGGGAAATATTAAATCAACAGGAAGTGAACCACATTTTACAAAATTTCAAAAAGGCGTAGAAAAAGAAGTTAAAGGGACAGCGAGTTCGCAAGAAACAAAGGCTTCAAGTGAAGCTACTTCAAATGTAGCTATACTAGAAAATGCTGAAACTGCTCGAAAGTACTTCTTACAAAAATTTGGCAAGGAATTTGGCCCCCAGATTGCAAAAGCTTTAGACGATCTTAAAAAAGAGGGTAAATATCTTACTTATGAAGCAGTGAAGGCAATAATGGAAGGAATTTTATCAAAAGATAAAGCAGGTCTTGAAAAGCATAAGGACGCGATCAATGAAGTCGCAGATTGGTTTCCTCATGAAATTGACGTTCCCCCCGGAAAACAACCTGGTGCTGATTACGATCCTTTCGCTTCTGAAAAGGTTCAAGCAGCAATGAGGAAGGAATTACGCAAAAGCACTGAAAAGATGGAAGAAAAAATCGATGAAGCTGATAAAAAGCGTGATTTGGAACGGAAAAAAGAACTTGAAAAAAGCCCCAAAAAAGAAAGTTCTGCAAGAGAACGAGGTAAACGCTTCTTAGAGCCAAAGAAAAAAGTTTAAGAAATTAAACTTCCAGCCAGCCAAATGATTAAAAGTTGAACAAGGCCTAAAATAAATCCGAGAATACCGCCTAGCCATTCTATCATTTTAAATTCCCTACGGGCAGTTTCCATAATCATCGATTCCAGTCTATCTAAATCAAATTCATTAATTTTTTCTTCGATAATTCGCTTAACATGAACTTGCTTTTCCATTTCAATAGCAAGTTTATCCATGAGAGGTTGTGCTTCCTCCTCAATAGCTTCTAGAGTCATTTTTTCAAGCATCTCTAAGGAAGAACTGGTTATAAAATTGCCCAGAAAAGGAATGCTTTTCAATTTTTTAGCCAAGCTATCATGAACGAGACGTGTGGCAAGTTCTTTTAAGTAAGGATGGAGATTGATTTGCTTAAGTTCATGTTGAATTGTGTGAGAACTAAGAATATCGCGTTCAATAATTTCTGCTATAGTGCTCGCAATTTGCGTACGTCTTCTAGGAATTAATCCTTGCCACTTCAGACCTAAAAAATGAAAAGTTCTTTTAGGCCTAAACAGCATTTTGATGGCAATCCAATTAGTTCCCCAGCCAATTAAACCAGTAATTGTTGGAATCAATATTAATGTTAAATAAAACATAGAATAAAGCAAACAGACTAATGTATCTGAGGTCGCAATGGATTAGGCCAATCGATATGGAAAAAAGAACCACGAGGTTGGTCTACACGTTCATAAGTATGTGCTCCAAAATAATCCCGCTGTGCTTGGAGAAGATTTTGTGGTAAACGTTCGGTCCGATAGGCATCGTAATACGAGATTGCTGAAGTGAACGTAGGTATGGGAATGCCTTCTCGAATGGCAAGAGCCACGACATGGCGCCAATTAGATTGAGCGTCTTCAATAGTTTGTTGGAAGTAAGGATCGAGAAGTAAATTTGCCAATTCAGGATTACTTTTGTAAGCATTTGTTATTTTTTGCAAGAAGGCTGCTCTTATGATACATCCTCCACGCCAAATTTGGGCAATTTCACCAAAATTAAAAGTCCAGTTATAGTCCACTTGAGCTTGGCGCATCAATTGAAAACCTTGAGCATAAGAACAGATTTTCGAACAATATAAGGCATCGTGAATAGTACGAAGAAGAACATCCTTGTGAACAGGAGGAGTTTTTTTCGGTCCACTTAAAATTTTTGAGGCTGCTATACGTTCTTCCTTTATAGCACTCATAAACCGTGCAAAAACCGCTTCTGCAATCGTTTCTGCAGGGACGCCCATATCAAGTGCATTAATAGAAGTCCATTTTCCAGTACCCTTTTGCCCTGCTACATCAAGCACAACGTCAACGAAAGGTTGACCAGTGATTGGGTCTTTTTGTTTTAAAATATCTGCAGTGATTTCAATGAGAAACGAATCTAGAATGCCCTTATTCCAATTTTCAAAAACTTCGCCCATTTCATATGGGGTCATTTGAAGTAAATTTTTCATCAAATGATAGGCTTCGCAAATCATTTGCATATCAGCATATTCAATACCATTGTGGACCATTTTGACGTAATGGCCTGCACCATTTTCCCCGATATAAGCGGTACAAGGAACACCTCCTTTTATCGGATGACCCGGTTTGGCGCCTTGGAGGGGTTTTCCTGTTAGAGGATCTACTTTAGCTGCGATAGCTTCCCAAATAGGTTTTAATTCTTTCCAGGAATTAAAATCACCTCCGGGCATTAATGAAGGACCAAAACGCGCACCTTCTTCTCCGCCAGAAACCCCTGAACCAATAAATTTTAGATGACGTTCATTCAGCATTTTTTCACGCCTAATTGTATCCGTCCAAAGCGCATTGCCACCATCAATAATAATGTCGTCTTTATCCAATAAGGGAACTAATTCGTCAATAACTGCATCAGTACTTTTGCCAGCTTGAACAAGGATGATAATTTTACGAGGTCGCTTAATGGAGCGAACAAAATCTTCTAGCTTAGCTTTTCCCAAGATTTTACCAGGAGTATCTGGATGTTCTGCTACAAAAGCCTCCATCTTAGAAGTAGTTCGATTATAAACTGATATCTGAAAACCATGATCTGCAATGTTTAGAGCCAAATTTTGGCCCATTACTGCTAAACCGATCAGACCAATATCCGAAAGTTTTTTGTCATCCATAAATATAAAATATAATTAATAAAAATGTGATATATGATATTCATTTGTCGATCCTAACTTAAAAGTCAAGTGAATCTGGCTATTGAAAGGAAAGTGGATAAATAATTTCTCTTTCTTGAACTGAGATTTTGTATCAATAAACTGAAATCGTACTTGCAAAAAAGCTATTTCTCAATCTTTATTAGCAATATGGAGTTAATTAACTATGTACCAGTTTTAATACAAATTTTATTAGCGGTTGGTCTGGCTGTAATAATTTTAGGATCAAGTTATATATTTGGACAGCGTGCTAGTAAAAATAAAATTAAGGACGCCGCTTACGAATGCGGATTGCTCACTGAAGGGACCTCTCATCCGCAATTTTCAGTGAAGTTTTATGTCACTGCTATGTTGTTTATTGTATTTGATATTGAAGTTGTTTTCCTTGTGCCATGGGCATTAATCTACCGAGAATTCCTTGCCGCACAGATACCCATTCTACTTCCTATTCTCTTTTTTCTTTTAGTATTAGTTGTAGGTCTGATCTATGAGCTCAAAAAGGGAGCTTTAAAATGGGAAAAATAATTTAATAAATTTTTTATGTATTTAGACCGATATTTAGCCGAGAACAGGATTATCGATATCAAGAGTAAGACTTTTGACGAAGCTATTGAAGAATTACTCCGAGTTTGTAATTTGAAGGTTGAAAATCATTTGATCAAAGAAGAATTACAAAAATCTATTATTGAACGGGAAAAGAATATGACGACCTATTTAGGACACGGAATTGCTTTGCCGCATCTGCGAGTTTCTATGAAACGTCCGTATATCTTTGCGATAGGACGCTGTCCTAAAGGTCTTGAATTTCAGGGTATGGATGAGTATCGAGAGTTACGTCTAATTTTTCTTTTATTAGCTGGAGAAAAAGAGAAAAATTATTTGACCGTATTATCGACAATGGCAAGGATTTTTCAAAATCAAGATCTCATTCAAAATTTGGTCAATACTCCAAACATGAAAGAATTTCGTGGCAAAATTAAAAAAGCTTTCAGTGGCACGATTTCCATCGATAAATCTAATAGTAACAAATTTAATCGTCTGATTCTAAAAGAATCTGCCAAAATTGCAAAAGGAGCCAATTGCACTCGAGCCATGGTTTTTGCAGATACTTTTTCAGCAGGACTGGACCTTACTGGACTTGGTAGTTTGAAAACTGTATTAGTCACCCAATCCGCTTCGGATTATTTTCAAGAAGGTGGGGCTGTGGATTCAATTATAGCTGTTAGGTCCTTTTCTAAAAATAGACTTTCCCAAATGAGAAGTGCCGTTCTTATAGGTCTTTCTCGCGGAATACTCAATTTTAATGATAAACTCTGTTGTATCGCAGGAAATCCCAATAGTAACCAGTTTGATACCGTAGTTGTTATAGACATAGCAAAAGAATTTCAGATAATTTTTAACCACCACTCCGACATGCTTCCAAGTTCCGTAAAACCAGAAGTTTTGGAACGCGCACTAGCCATTGCTACCGAACTTGCTGTTGAGGGTAGGGAAGGCAAACCCATTGGATGCCTCTTTGTAATTGGCGATGCCAAAGCCCTGAAACCCTTTACAAAACCCTTAGTTCTCAACCCCTTTTATGGCTATAAAGACGAAGATCGTAATATCTTGAACCCCTTTATGGATGAAACCGTAAAAGAATTTTCCACAATCGATGGTGCTTTTATTATTCGAGGCGACGGTGTTTTGGATTCTGCTGGAACGCTTATTTATGCACCCGATTTTGCCTATGAATTACCCGGTGGGCTAGGGTCCCGCCATGCCGCTGCAGCCGCCATATCAAAGGCAACTGATTGTATTAGTATTACCGTTTCTGCCAGTACTAGACAGGTTACTATCTTTAGACGAGGACAAATGCTTCCATTAATATAAAAAAATATGGTTTTTTTTGTTGTCTTAAGAAAAATTTCTTTTACAGTATATAAAATAACATAAATTAGAATCATGCCACAAGAACATATCATTTTGGAATGCACAGAAGCTCGTAAAGAAGGTAAACCACCTTCACGCTATATGTCTACACGTAATAAGAAAAATCCTAATACTGCAGAACGTCTTGAAAAAAAGAAATATAATAAGCATTTGAAAAGACATACCCTTCATAAAGAAATTAAGAAGTAGGTCCCTGTGTTGTAAGTAAGATTTTTGTCGGTTCTCAGTTAGTCCAACAAAACTGAGAAGTACTCTATGCTTAGAGTTTTAATTTTTGACGCCCCTAGAGAGCAAAAGAGTTGGTTTCGAAAGAGGTCTATTGGAAATTGGTATAATTTCTTTGACTTATAAAACTTTTTGTGTATCTTCTTGTCATACATAAAACTTATAAAAAAAATGAATATACTCTCTCCGGTAAACACTAAAATAGATAATTTCTTAAATACAATGAATCCTAATGAAAGGATCTTCTCTAATCGTACGATTAAAATAGGGATTCCATCAGTCCTTGGAGGCATCGCGTTTGGAATAATTACTTATAATAATTACGATTTATTATCAAATGCCACAAAAGGCTTATTGGCTAGAACAATTGGCGAAAATTCTTCAATACCTGCCACGATTATTCGGACTTTTACGATTATTTGGACTAAATTTAACACCTTTATACAGGCTTGGTTGCGTCCTATAATTAAGCTTATCGTGAATTTTTTCTCCAAGACTTATTATGATTTGCAAATAGCTTTTATTCAATTATGCATGCAAATATTCGGTAAAACGAAATTATTAAATTTAATAGACTCTCGGATTGTTTCTAAAGCTCATACATTATATAATGATCCTAAATTCAATATCTTCGGGCCAATTGTAACTCTTGTATCGACTGCTACTTATGGTTTAGGACTTTTTATCATGTTATATGGAGCTTTATTGGTGTGCCACGAAGCCTCTTTATTTATTAGGAAAGTGTGTTCATCTAATAATAAATTTCTTAAATTGAAATTTTTAATTGGAGCTTTTTGTAATACACGATCAGGAGTGACAGGAAAATTACTTAAATTACCTAATGAGATTTTAGATGAAATAATTATAAGTCGTCCATGGAAAGCACTGACAACCCTATCAAATCAAACATCTTTCTCGAATATTCACTTAAAAGACATGCTTTATTTGGCTGGTTATCCTTGGGATATGTTTTATGATATTAAAGTAGAGACAAATACAAATCTCCTCGGAGATAGAATTACTACTACTTCATATACTTTCAAATATCCGTCATTGTGGATAGGCGTAGATGATGTAGAACCTCTTTGGAGGGTACTTTACTATTTGGGTGAATTTCCTGAATTGTATAAAGGCAATAACAAGTTGCCTGATGAAATCCTGGATACAATTCTTTCTTTAAAAGACCCTAGACTCGTGCTCAAAGTTCTTTGCACTAATACGCACTTATGGCAAGGAGCTGACAAATTAGAGCCTGACATACTTTTACAATTCCTAACGCATCCCCAATTTGATCTCATTCATAAAAAAATGACAGATTGGTTATCTTTAAAAGGTTCTTATAAACTTCAAAAAAATGAAATACATCAAATCTTCAATTTGGGAAATTCTTTTGATTGGACGAAATTTATTTTCCAAAAAATAACAAATATTTACGAAGCAGAACAAATGGAACGTTCAAAGACTGGCTTCCAAGGTCCATTTCTGAATATTAAAAAACTTTTCAATGACTGCGATATGGATAAATGGAATATGCTTCCATGTCGCTCAGGAAATATTTCTCAAGATGATTGGAATGAACTTAATTTAGTGATTTTACCCACAATCCTACAAAAAATTTATCCAACAGATTATGATACTAAAATTCCTAGTTTACAGAGATTGTGTGGTAAATGCTTAGGATCAAAAGATGCAGGAACTCCCGTTGGAGTACAATCTATTATACATCAAATTGCCAGTGTTTTTGATTATCTTGCTGGTATTACTGTAGAATTAGAGAGTATCAAAACAGATTACGCGAAAGATCAATCTCTTAGAGAAATTAAAGCAATAATTGAAATCTTGGCAATTGATGAAAAAATTTGTCCAGATGGTGCTATTGTGGCACTAAATCTGGCAGAAAATCAAATCAAGATGTTCCATGCATCACAATATATGGGCAATATACTTGCCAACCTTTTTAAGCTTAATAGCATACAAGCAGTATTATTAAATCAAAATTATGGGGAAAATGCGGAAGGTTTTCTATACTATGTCATTAAATTTAATGAATGCCTTGGACTTGGCCGTCCTATTTCAACGATGTTACACGAACGATTTGCTCAAAAGCAGCCCTTAGGCCAAGCTATGAATAAATTAATAACAGCATTTACTGAAGATAATTTAATAGAATATGCAGCAAATTTAAATATATTCAAAATGCGATTTGAAGGTGAAGCTAAAAGTAAATTGCAAGAAATAGTGCCAGTAATACAACAATTAATGGACGAGGTCTATGGCATCGAAGGCATGGCTTTGAATGAAAAAAAGCAGCTAATTGATAAAATTCAAGCTTTGGGAATAAAATTGGAAGAAATAGAAATTCGTCAAATCTACGACAAACCTAACAACGATCTTTCTGATCACTTAATGCGACATCTCGATAACAAACGGGTACGCATTGAACACGATTTCTATAAACAAAAAGCAACAGAAGTATTCATAAAATCTGGCTTTTTACAAACTAAGTTGTCAACTTGAAATCGGGTCAAGCATGTTTAGTTTCCATTTGCTTACCTCACAATGATACAATAACAGTTGCATTTTTTTCTTAAAAAAAGTTAAATTAGGTTATAATAGTCATGGTTGGAAAAATGTTTTTAAATATAGTCATTACTGGATGTTTGCTATTTTTATGTGGGTGTAATAAAAATGGCGATGGAACTATTTTAGAAAAAGATGATGACAAGTTTCAAGCCGGACAAAGATATTACCGTGCAGGTCGTTATCAAGAATCGATGTCTATTTTTTTGAATATTATTGAAAGTCGCCGCGATGCCCCTCAATCCCATCTTGAGGTTGGTCGCCTTTATTTAGAGCATTTTAATGATCCTTTGGCTGCGATTTACCATTTTAAAAAATTTTTGGAAGCTAAGCCAGATGTCGAGCAATCTGTAATTGTCCGGCAAATGATTGAGAGAGCAAAAAAAAGTTTTGCCCAGACCCTTCCCGGCCGTCCCTTTGATGACGATACTACACGGCTCGATCTGATGGATCTATTAAAACAGGTCCAAGAAGAGAATTTGGCACTTAAAAAGCGAATAGCTCAAATGCCTCAACGCAAGCAGACGACTCTTAATGCTAGTCAAGTAAAAGGAAATGCTTCCACTACTGTGAATCTCTTTGCTCCTGGAGTTAATAAGATAAAACAAAAACAAGAACCTGTAAAGTTTAATGAGTATACAGTTCTTACAGGCGATACGCTTTCTAAAATTAGTGGAAAAGTCTATGGTTCTGCTGCGCAATGGGAACTCATTTATAA
>JABDAI010000006.1:0-10917 GCA_013289195.1 Verrucomicrobiota bacterium | reverse complement strand
GGGCTGCTTTTGAGCAAATCGTTCGTGTAACATCGTTGAAATAGGACGGCCAAGTTTTAAAAATTCCCGTAAGATAAAGATGCAATGTTGCTCAGGCGTATCCATTTACAGAATTTTCGAAATATTAAATTCGCTGCATTAAATTTTGAAGCCCATAGTCAATTTTTCCTTGGGCCCAATGGACAAGGGAAAACAAATCTTTTAGAAGCAATCAGTTTATTGACCGCCTTACGTTCCTTTCGTACCCAAGACATTAAAACTTTAATTCAACACGGAACGTCAGAAACACAGCTTTTCTTTGGCATCGATCACCCAATAGAAGGGGATATGGAAATACTTCTTAAATTAAAATCCCAAGAAAAAGAACTTTTTGTCAATGACAATAAAATCAACAAATTTTCCGAATTTATTGGAAAAATACCCATCGTGGTCCTTTCTTCAGAAGATATGCAACTTTTAAGAGGCGCTCCCGCTTTGCGAAGGAAATTTTTAGATCTTACCCTGTCGGCTATGGATGGTGATTATTTCAATGACTTACGTCGCTACCACAGAGCTTTATTAGAACGCAATGCCCTTCTGCGCCAAATGGCTTCTAAATCGATGATAGAGCTTTATAATCCTATTTTAGCTCCCTTAGCTTTTAATATTTATCAAAAAAGATCAAAAAATATTGAATTACTGCGTTTGTATTTAACAGAATCCTATTCCTCTCTAGTCCAAGAAGTCGAAGAGCCTGAGATTATTTACCGTCCAGACTGTATACTGCATTCAAAAGACGATTTTTTAGAAATCCTTTCCAAAGGATTTGACCGAGATGCTTCATTTAAATCCACTCAAAATGGTCCTCAGCGCGATGACTTAGAATTTAAATTAAAATCCAAAGGAGCCAGGCAATATGGTTCTGAAGGGCAGCAACGCGGTTTGGTCATTGCACTTCGTCTAGCACAAATAAGATATTTTAATGAATATTCCGGGTTAAAACCAATAATCCTGGCTGATGATATTCTCGGTCAACTCGATCCCCTACGCAGCAATGCCTTTTGGAAAACTTTAGATCCTAGTTTCCAAGTCATTGCAACAGGCACCACATTACCGGACAAAACAAGCGATCGTGACTGGCAAATATACAATGTTTCCAATGGTAACTTTCTCTTAAATAAGTGAATAAGATACATTTATTAAAAAAATAATAAAACAAAGTTTAACAGAGTGAAATAGGTTGCTTGTTTTTTTAATAAATTTATTATAACAATTGTAGATAGTGAAGAAATCAAACAGAACACTTTGGGCACAAAAGCTCGCAGGAAAGCTGCCAATACCCACACAAAATGGATTATCTGGGATGATAAATCGTAAACCTTTTTCAGGGATTATTTTAGGAATTGACCCAGGTTTGCGGGGAACTGGACTAGCATTATTGGAATTTCGACCCAATCAAACGCCTATTTTGCATCAAAGTACAACTATTATTTTAAAAAGTTCTTTAAGCATGCCAGAATGTTTAGGTGCTATCCATAAAGCCATAACTGACATCCTTAATCAAGCTGAAGTACGACATGTAGCAATCGAACAAACAATTTATGTTCAAAATTTTCAAACAGCCCAACTTCTAGGCGCTGCTCGCGGTGCTGCTATAGCGGCTGTAGCCATTCATAATATTCCGATTTTCGAATATCCTCCTCTTAGAATTAAGCAAGCAGTAGTTGGCTTTGGCAGAGCAAGTAAAGAACAAATGATAGGTATGGTTAGACAGCATTTAAATCATAATACTAAGTTGCCAGCTGATGAAGCAGATGCCGTGAGCACAGCACTTTGCCATGCTTTTACCTGGATGTAAATTTTTTAGAATTTATTTTTCGCTTTCCTTTTTTTGTGACTGGATGTCTCTATGCGTTCTTTGTATCGCGATTATTTGATGTAGAACTGCGCCTGCCTGTTCAGGGTTTTTTAATCTAAATAACGTTGTTTCTACAACATCAGGATTTACATCTTCCATTATGGCAGCTTTTCCCATTAGATTTATTATCGGATTACGTTTTTCATCATTTAATATTTTATTAAATTCATTATATTTTAAATTTATTAGAACAGGATAATGTTTAATTAACTCGATAATTTCTAGAGGCTTATCTGAAATTAATATTCTCTTCAAAATCTTAGGATCCAAAACCAAAATTTTTGCGTCCAGAGCATTTAATATCTCTACTGGTTTTTTAAAAGCTACTATCATTTGAAATGTTTCATGTTCCATGTCCCTTAAATTTTCATTTTCCAATACCGCTTTCATAACCCCTACAGGATCCACAGAAGACAATATTATTTTTAATATTTTTATATCTTTCAATAATTCAGGATGTTCATTAAGTAATTTAAAAACTCCTTCCACATCTCGGGGCATTACTTGGTCCAGAACAAGATTGATTATAGCAATATTGTTTGAGGTTAATAAAAATTGACTTATTTGCTTTAATCCTTCTGGGTGGATCCCTTTCAGCTTATTGCCAGTTGTGTCTACAAGAAAATTTTTCATTTCCAAATTGGCTTCATCAGTCCTTTTTCCCTTTTGAAAGTCTTTTATCATTTTAGTATCTCTATCTGTTAAAGCAATAGTCTTACCTCGTGCTAAACCGGCAGCTTTCTGAGCTTTTTCATAAATTTCAGGTCTAGCTGGAGAAGGTTTTTTTGCTTCTGTACCCCGAACTTGTCCTTGTTGTGGTTCTTTGCCTTTTATTGGTTTCATAATTTTAAAATAGTTAGTTTTTTTAATTTTAATTTAATATACATTTAAATTTTGTTTTTAGCAAATATTCTAATATTTATATAAATATAAAATTATAATATTTATTATTATTACTTTATGAAAGGTGAAATAATATTATCAATATCTACTAATATTAATGTAAGTATATGATTATAGGATGCTTATGAAATATTACATAAGTTTTATATCCACATTAGAGATAAAATGTTGAATTATTAAAATACTTAATATTTCCTAAAATCTTAAGGATCTTTACGTTTAATCAAAATTAATGGCTTTTTTAACACTACCACTTTCATCCTGAAGATATTTTAGTTTTTTGAGAGAAGTAGGGAAATTAAACTTGGCCCCTTCCAAAATATCACCGAAGATAAGAGTAGTAAGTTCAGGAAGATCATCTGGGAAATTAATGACAGATTCGCTTCCGATTTCTCCAAATTCGAGTTTACTGAGCTTTGGAAGTGAAAGTGGGAGATTTACCTTCATATAAAAATCCCCAAAAGAACATAGGACCAGTTTAGGTAGAGCTTCAGGGAATAGAATAGGTTGACGCAATGAAATCATATTAAATGCAAGGGTCGTAAGTTTAGGAAGAAAGCTAGGGAATATAATTGAACATTCCTTGCCAACGGAAATATCACCAAAAGAAAGCATTTTAAGTTGAGGTAAAGCCTCTGGTAAGTAAAGTTCCAAAGAAGTACAATTGATACTCTCAAAAGAAAGTGTTTTCATTTTGGGATAATCTTTTGAAAAATTGACTGAGACCTCTCCAAGAAATTTTCCAAAAGAAATCATAGAAATTTCTGGTAGTGAGGGTAATTTGAAATCAACATTACACAAATCACCGAAGGAAATTTTGCTTAGTTTAGAAATAAAACTTTTATTTTGAAATATCTCATTAATAATAAGAACTGTCTTATCATTCATCCCAACTGATTCTAAATCCAATCCTACTATTTGATTAATAAGTATTTCGTTACCCTCTTTTAAAAGAAATTTTCTAAAAAACTTTAGTTCCCTAGGATTCTTAATTTCGACAATGAGTTTTAATTTGTCTTGCGGAATTGAGCTTAATACAGTATCCGATTCAAACAAATCCTCTAGAGCTATTTTAACTTCTACTTGCGCATTTTCTGCAGCAAAATCAAATTTTTCTTCAATAGACTGATCAATCTCAGGGTGTATGCTTGAAAAGTTAAAGGGAATGACGGCTTTGCTTGATAGAAGACTATATTCGCCAGCAATCATTATTGAAGATACAAATTGGTTTGATTGCTTTGAAACAAGTCGCAAAGCAAGAATTGTGTGCAACTTACGAAAAATTTGAAGAAGAATATCGGGAGGGAAATTGAGTAAACGTTCCCAGATAGATTTATTTACATTTGGAATGGTTAAGCTATTATGTGCCTCTTGATTAGCGCTACGTGGTTCAGAGTTCAATGTTTCCAATGAAACCCGAGATGAGCTTTCTGAGACTTGAATGGTTGGTTTTTCATTATTTTTTGTTTTGGTTGATTTTGGTAGTGGTTCCATAATAATATAATTAAATTTAGTTAAATATAAATTATTAGTTTACTATTATCAAATATAAATTATTTTATTTTATAAAAATTATAAAATTATTTAACCATCCATCAAAATTCATTCAGACTAAATTAATGTTTTATACCTACAATTTGACAAAAATGCCAGGTCGAGTAAACCCCTTCTTGGAAAGAAAATTCCTTATCATAATCTCTTATTATTTTTTTCAAATAACTCCCACAGATAGAGTTCTTTAAACATGTCCCCGTCTGTTTTAGATTTTTGAGTAAATCCAATCCGCTACGAAATTTATAGCATTTCACGAGGTCACGGCAAAGATGCACTTCTAATCCGGCATTTTTGAAAATCTGCTCCCATTGCGAACGCGTTTGCCATTGGATTCTATTTTCTAATGAAATTAATTGACGTAACTCCCAAAGTGTCTGATCTATAAAGAAAAGAGCATGAATAGTTCCCCCAATAGATAGGTTTTTTGCCCAATTTGCAATGACTAACCGAGGATCGGGTGCCCATTGCAGTAAGCTTGAAGAGAAAATATGTCCAAAGTTAGGACTTGCATTCCATGCATCCATGAATTGCCAATCAACTTTTGGGACTTGTCTTCTGCCTTCGATTATCATCCGCGCTGAACTATCCGTCGCCAAAATAGGACCCCTATTTTTTTCTAGTAAATGCTTTGTTAATAATCCAGTACCGGCACCGAGTTCAATGATAGATTGATTTTTAAAAGGTATAATATCCAAAAAAGGTATGGCCCAGTCGATTAGATCTTTCTGAATAAATGCATTTTCACTATAACTATGTGCAAAGTCGTCAAATTGCATATTCTTAAAATGAATTCGAAAGTTCAGGTAAAAAAGATTTCAGCTCATGATTTGCCCCTTTGATTATTTTCAAGCTATTAAAGTTACGTTCAAAAAACTTTTGATTCACCAAAGGATCTTCGCTTCCCAAAAGTATCCTATTACTATCATCATAAATTTTAACTACAAATTCCTTACTTTGAATCAGCATCTCAATTCCCCAGCAAAGCTCGCGAAGCGGGTAGGGCAGTTCTTTGATATCTTCCATAGCTAAATATGCTCGCATATAAAAATCTTCAATGGAATGAATTGGATCCAGTTTTAGCTTCCTTAATAAAAATTTTAATTGTGTTTCCTTTACAGTTGTTGCTTCTTCTATATTTAAAAATGGAGCAATATAATATTTCTTTGCTCTTATTGAAATAATTTCTTTCTCAAAAAGTAATAAAGTTGCCCCCAATGAATACCCTATAATTATATCAAAATTGGGATTTTTTATAAATTTAATATAATTTTTATTGGGATAAATAAAACTATGATTATATTTGTGGGAATTAACTTTAGAAAACGCAGTTTCTACTTGGTTTTTTATATATTCTATTGGAATAGCCCAACCCCCTATCCATAATATATTCATAGATCTAATGTATTGATGATTTTTTGACTAATTTCTTTAGCATCGATATCCTTATGCAAAGAGAGTCTTAAACGACTCGTTCCCACAGGCACACTAGGCGGACGAATAGCTCCAACGAGTATACCTTCATCAAGTAATTTTCCCTGCGCACGCATCGCAGCATCATTGCTTTTTAAAATAATGGGTAAAATAGGTGATTCATTAACAAGAATTTCAGGGAAATGAGTACGTAATAGGCTTTTAAGTAAAATCGCTTTTTCATGCCATAGAGGCTGTTCTTTGTAGAGATTTTCTTTGATTAATTTTGCAGCACAGTGTGCAGCAGCGATGCAAGAGGGCGCAGGATAGGTCGAATAAATAAAGTCTTTTGCATAATTAATCAATGTTTGTTTAATTGTAGTATCATGAAACAAACTCACGGCACCTTGGCTTGCTAACGATTTGCCTAAAGTGCCAATTAATATATCGACTTCTTTTGTCACTGCAAATTTTGCAGCCAATCCATCACCACGGGGCCCATACCAGCCTAGCGCATGAGCTTCATCCAGAACCCATATAAACGGAAATTGCTGTTTTAATTCTCCTATAGCCTTCAAATCTGGATAATCCCCATCCATACTGAAAAGCGATTCAGTGACTACCCAAATTAGGCGATCTTTTCTAAAATGTTTTTTCAGCAAGTCTTCTAAATGATTGATATCATTATGCTTATAACGAATCAATTGGGCTCCACTTGCCTTTACCCCGATGACAGTGCTGCCATGACTGAGTCTATCAGCTAAAACTAAATCTGTATTTGTGAGTAATGTTTCAAGAATACTCCTATTAGCACAAAATCCCGATGCCCAGATTAGGCATTCTGAGAATCCAAGCCATTGACATAGCGTTTCTTCAAACTCACGATGAATTTCAAAATAACTTGCCACTACAGGCGATCCCGAAGTTGAGGTCCCATATTTATAGGCTGCTTCTTGTGCTGCATGAATCACTCTTGCATCTTTCGCAAGATTTAAATAGTCATTACTTGCAAGATTAATTAATTTCGGATTTTGTATATCAACTATTTTTAATGTTCGTAATGCATTCGCCTTTTGAGTTGTTTCTATTTTTTTTGATAGTCGTAAATTAAGTAAATCCTGCATATTTATTACTCATTAAAAAAAGGTGCATAGCAAAAGTCCGGTTCCAATTGATTGAAACCATGATGTCCCCATATGGGTTGTTTTAAGAGACGCAATTCTTTAAAATTGGAACCTGTTGCTAATGGATCTCTAGGTTTAAGATCATTAAACCACAGACCCAAATTAAATCCTTTAGGAATATAGGATAAAACCAATCTACTTTGGTTAATGGCACCCAATCGATTTTCAACAACAATAACTATATAATCTACCTTGAGCTCCACGACTAGCTCACGCCCATCTTTGCCTTCCATATCTAATGGAACTGCAACTCCCCCAGCGGCTTCGATCAAACGCCACTGCGTTTGTGGAAGTCTGTTTATTTCGTTTATAATATTCTCAAATATCAGTTTTTTGCCTTCCAATTCTGCAGCACTTACAGGGGCTAAAGGAGCTGAAAAAGAATTTAAAGTCAAACCACTCACATATTCTCGATTTGAATCTTTCAGAATGCATTCAATGTCACCTTCTTCGGTAGTTGCAGTACTTCTTTTAACTCCTGTTTCTACTGCTTTGATGACTTGGACCTGTTTTTTTTCCAAACTCAATTTTCTAGCAATATATCCGGTAATCCAAGTTTTGCCAATACCGGTATCATGGCCTGTAATGAATATTGTTTTCATTTCTTTTGATTAGAGCATACCGAGCTTTCCCAACATTTCTTTGTCATCCTCAAATCGCGGGTTATCTGTGGTCAATATTTTTTCATCAATCAAGATACTATTCGCCCCTGCCAGAAAACATAGCGCTTGCATTTCCTGGCTCATTTCCCCACGCCCAGCTGCCAGAACTATCATCGTTGTAGGAATTGCTATGCGCGTCGTTGCGACGAATTTTACGAATTCAATCGAATCGACAAACGGTCTTTCACCCAGCGGAGTTCCTTTAACCCTTACAAGCGCATTGATTGGGACTGCTTCAGGCAAAGGGTCTAATTGAGAGAGCTGTAGTAAGAGTTTTAGTCTATCCTCAAGACTTTCACCCATTCCTAAAATACCTCCACAACAAATCTCTAGCCCCGCCTTTTGTATACTCTTTAAAGTATTTAGTCTTTCTTCATAAGTACGCGTTGTAATAATTTTAGAATAAAATTCTTTTGAAGTATCAAGATTATAACTATAACGAGTACAGCCAGCATTTTTCAAGGCTGCTGATTGTTCTGCATCCACATTGCCAAGCCCACAACACACTTGCAGCCCCATGCTGCGAATCTCGGGTATGCTCTGTAAAATCTCTTCAAATATCGCTCCCTTAGGCGCTCGTTTCCACGCTGCTGCTATATTAAATCGTTCTGCACCTAAACTCTTTGCCCGCCTAGCAGCTGTCACAATCTCGGACTTTGTCATCGGTGCTTCTGGCTCAACAAAAGTTTTATAATGCACCGATTGTGGACAATACGCACAATCTTCTGGACATCGACCCGTCTTGATTGATTTTGCTGAACATAAGTGCATTTTTTCGGAATACGCATGTTTCCTGTGCATTTCCTGGGCCTTAGTGATAAGCTCGTTAAAATTAAGATCATAAATCTCTTTTAAATTTTCTAATGTCCAATTCATCTTTATTTTTTATATTCGATTATTAATATATTCGCTAATAGATTTAGATATTTTTTGACAAAAAAACTCCATTTCATCCTTAGAAATAGATAATGGAGGAATTAAAAAAAGAGTATCCTTATAAGCCCGAATTAAAATTCCTTTTGTAAGCGCATATTGCGAAACTTTATATCCAATACGTTCTAACGGTGAAAATCCTTTTTTCTGACTTCCAGGATAAAGATCTATCGCGCACATAAATCCACGTTGTCGTAGCTCCTTGATAAAAGGATGATCTGCGAAATATTGTCTAGTTATCATTCCAAAATCTTCAACACCTTGACTCAGAATGCCTTTCGTAATACGCTCTTCCAATAATTCTATACTTTTTAATGCGACTGCCGTTGCCAGAGCATTTCCACCATAAGTGTGACCATGAATAAAAGTTTTTCCCTCAATAAAGTCGCCTAAAAAGCTCTGATAAATTGTTTCTTTCACCAATGTAGCACCTAGCGGCAAATACCCAGAAGCAATTCCTTTACCCAAACATAGAAAGTCAGGACTGACATTTGCCTCATGAGAGGCTAAAAGACTGCCTGTTCGACCAAATCCTACGAAGACTTCATCTAAAATCAAATGCACATCATAAGCTTTACAAAGTTTTTCCACTTTTTTCAAAAACCCTCTGGGTTGCAGTTTCATTCCATTTCCTGCAACACTTTGAATCGATGCCTCCAGAATGACACAGGCTGTTTCCTCCGCATATTTTTCTAGCAATGCTTCAAGATTTTTTAGACTTTCCGTATCCTCTTCATAATATACTTTCCCAGCATATTCGGAACATTTGGGTGATGGAAAATACAAACAAGGGAAGCACCAAGGTTTAAACCGTCCATGCATTTGGGGTTGATTGCTCACTGCCGTTGCACCGAAACTGAGTCCATGATGGCCTTCATCCAGACTGATTACCTTCATTTTTTGAGGTTTTCCTATTAATTGCCAATATTGGAAGGAAAGTTTTAATGCAGATTCTATGGCAGTTGAACCGTTATTAGTAAAGAAAGAACGCGTAAGTCCTTCAGGAGCAATCGTAGCCAATTTATGCGCTAAACGAAGTCCTGGTTCATGACTACGGCTGACATATGTAGTGTCTGCGAACTTACCTATTTGTTGTAGTAAAACAGCATTGAGTGCAGGATGATTATGCCCATGAACATTTTTCCACATAGAGGCATTGCCATCGAGATATTTATTGCCATGGATGTCATAGAGCCAACATCCTTCTCCCCGTTCGATAATCATTGGATGTTCTAAGTACTCCTTCATCTGAGTCATTAAATTCCATGAATGGCACTGTGCGTAGGTTTGAAGATTATTTTTCTCTTTATCGGTTAACATTGTCAAAAAATAGAACAGATCTTTCCTGAATTGTTAAGCAAAAAATAAAATTAATTAACAATCAGTAATCAATGTTTCGCTTACCAGTGATTTAATTCATGAATTTGACTTTTGTTTTAAATAATATTAAAATTAAAATAGTAATTATTTAATATTAAATATGAAGCGTAGAATAACAGGAGATAGAAATCAGCAACGTTTAATCCCTTCTAAAGTTCCTGAAGAAAAGAAGATTACTCCGAGTCAGGATTCACAGGTTACAAAATCTACAACTACAAAAAAACTTTTTGGCAGGGAAATAGAAATTGCTCCATCGCAGGCCAGACAGGTAGACAAAGCAAAAAGAGATAAAGAAATAAAAGAAAATTTAGCTTATGTGGAACAACTTATTGATCGTTTAACGGATAATCGCGGATACGTGCGTTGGATTGGGGGATCTATTTTGTCTCGTGCTGGTTCCTCTTATATAATGGATACCGATACACAAATGCTCAGAGATGATTACGATGAGTTTAAAAAAGTCTTCGCGCAATATCAAGAAGTAGGCAAAACCATTCCGGAGGATATTTCAAGTAATTTTGAATCAATTGATAGTTTTGGGTCTGTTGTTCCCAGACCAAATCCTGTATATTTGAGTGAAGAACAAGTCAATAGATTGAAGGGCGATGCAAGGGATGGTGCAAAGAGGCAGCAGTTATCTGGACAGCAAGTTTATAGCACAGAAGATCTTATGATAACTGTGGAAGGTGAAGAGGTTAAGGAAAAAGAAAAGTTCAAAAATTTACCATTATCCAGCCAGCCATTGAGTACATTCGAAAGCCCTCAAGACAAGAGTATTGTGTTTTTAACAATTACTCAGTTATGCGATCCCAAAAACGACGCTGTTCAATTTGCACAAGATAATCAGTTTATGTTAAGTCTAAACCTTGAAACGGATGAGGACATCAATAAATTGATCGATTTTATGGAAAATCCCGATAATGCAGAACTTTTAAAGAGTATAAAAGCATTTAGTTTTAAACGAAAATCGGAACCTCCACATACTGGTAAGCAA
>JABDAI010000005.1 GCA_013289195.1 Verrucomicrobiota bacterium | reverse complement strand
CATAGAGGGATTGATGTTTCGTAAATAGTTGTATCAATAATGAAAAACGTTTTTTTGCAGATTTTATTAATTTTAAACCTAAGCCTTGTTCTGACTGCTGTTTTGTAATTAGGTCGAATAATTTCCCTAACTCCTTTTGCTGATCTTCATTTAAGTCTTTTCTGTAATTTAATACATCTTGAATAATAATTTGCATCTCGCTTATCTTTTGTTCCGCAGCACTTTCTAGCAACTGTAAATACCTTAATCCTTCGTCGCTATATTTTCTTAACTTCATCATCATTCCAACTATAAATGCATACTTTTCCAAATTTTTGTTTTCTTTTAATAATTCACTGCATTCTCGAGCCAATTGCCCTGCATTTCCGATTAATCGAATCCCCATAATATCGCTAAAAACAAGTAAATAATTCTTTTGCATATTACTGATCCCACTATATATCCTCACCATTTCTACATTTAACTTTGCATGCCAAATACAATATCTAAAGAGCTCTTCCGATTTTAATGCCTTAAACATGAAAGCTATCCCGAAATCGAATAAAAATTTGGGCATATATTCTAAAATATACTTTAACGAATTTTCCACTCCAACCTCACGTTCGTACAACTTTGACAAGGCTTCTGTACAGTATCTATTCAAATAACTATTGCAACGACTCATTGTACCCAAATCAAAAAACCTCATGTTCTCGAAAATATGACCACATATCTCTGTCGGCATTTCCTGACACCAATCAAAAGTAAATTTATTGCTAGGACTGTAATTCGATATATCTTTATTCATATCAATTTATTGAAAATTTAAATTAAGATGCGCTAAAAATTGAACATAGTCAATCATTAAATCTTTATAAAATCTCTAACATAAAGGTCGTTCCACAATGTGAAGAGGGACCATGTTTCTGATTTGCTGTTCTGCTTTGTTACATCCGAGATAATTATGATTCCTATCCATCCACGATAGACAACAAGGGAGTCCTAAAAATACTTATTCAACTTGTAAACTTGATTCTTGAATATTCATGACAGTTCAGATTCATTTAGTTCCGATTACATTTATAGCAAAGATTCAAAAAATAATTACAGCTTTTTTCTCCATCTACATCTTTTAAACTTACTCCATAATATGACCTTGCCTCCCTTTACCCTGAGCTACTGTTAACCGGGCTTCTTCCCAACATACTTCCTCCTCTTATATCCATCACCTTCACCTTTCTTAATCTTGACCATTGGTAAAAATGATCCATCCGTTTCGGCATAATTTGATCTTTTCCCTATGGCTTTAGTTTTCTGACTTTAAGGCGATTTTTCTGATTTCAAATGCTTTGTGCGCTTGTTTAAATGTAGACCTTCTTTGACCTTTTGACAATTGATTGAGAATTTATCTTGACTGAAATCCTTTTGAAAATAATTATTAAAAAATAATAACCTCTTTTTTATCAGATACAGAGCTTAATACCCTTTAGGCCTTTCATGATTACTTTCTCTTGTTTATGGAAATAGGCGTAATATTTAAGATTCTTCTATTTATATCTTTCCTATCGATCGTAGCATGGCTAATGGGAAAATATATGGTAAAAGTATTCTCTGGTGAAATTACAATTAAATCCCTAGATTCTTTTGTTTATAACATCTTAGGAATCAATGAAAAAGAAGAGATGTCTTGGAAGATTTATCTTAAAAATCTTCTGATATTTAATATAGTCGCCATAGTTTTCCTATTTTTTTTACAAGAATTTCAAGCCTTTTTGCCTTTTAATTCCCAACATTTTTTAGGGATAAAATCAGATACTGCTTTGAACACATCCATTTCTTTTGGATCGAATACTGATTGGCAAAGTTATACTCCTGAATCCACCATGAGTTACTTTACTCAGATGCTTGGATTAACAGTAGAAAATTTTCTTTCAGCCGCCATAGGAATAAGTGTCGGCATTACTTTCATTCGCGGATTCATTAGAAAGAGTACTATTCAATTAGGCAATTTTTGGGTCGATATGATACGTGCTCTTGTTTACATTTTGCTTCCGTTATCTATTCTTTTTTCCATTGTATTGATTTCCCAAGGCGTCATTCAAAACCTCAAACCTTATATCCCCATTGAAACTTTAGAAGGGAAAAATATGTTTATTGCTCAAGGTCCTGCCGCCTCACAAGTTGCTATTAAACATATAGGAACGAATGGCGGAGGTTTTTTTAATACTAATTCTGCACACCCTTATGAAAATCCTAATAAGTTAACAGATTATCTTGAAATTCTTATGGCTTTATTATTACCAGCAGCATTCCCTTTTGTTTTTGGAATTATGATCAATAATCGTAAACAAGGATGGATCATTTATATTTCTATGATGGTATTATTCTTGCTTGGTCTGTTTGGGACCTTATGGTTTGAATTTCAGGGTAATCCAGTGCTTGCAAACTTGGGTGTCGAAAATGGCAGTAATCTCGAAGGTAAGGAATTGCGATGCGGATTATTTAATTCTATGTTATTTGCACAATCCAATACTGCGACTGGTTGTGGGGCCAGTAGCAGTATGTATGATAGTCTACTTCCTCTTTCAGGTCTCATACTTATGTTTAATATGATGATTGGAGAAGTAATTTTTGGTGGAGTTGGCACAGGAATAATTGGCCTTTTAGCATATGCTATTTTAACAATGTTTTTAATAGGGTTAATGATTGGCAGAACCCCTGAAATTTTTGGGAAAAAACTTGAATCTTACGAAGTCATTATGGCTATATTACTGTTATGGCTACCTTCAATTATCCAACTCATTTTAGGATCAATAGCTATTTCTTCATCCGCAGGACTTTCAAGTTTAGGCAACCCTGGACCCCATGGATTATCAGAAATTATCTATGCCTTTGCTTCTGGTTCTGGTAATAATGGTTCGGCTTTTGGCGGGCTGAATTCCAATACTCTCTTTTATAACTTAATGATGTCTGTAGCGATTTTTATTGGACGGTTTATAACGATTATTCCGGCCTTAGCCATCGCCGGATCTTTCGCAGCTAAAAAACAAATCCCTGAAGAAGTCCAATTTCCCACTGCAAATCTTTTATTTTTAATAATGCTCATTGGTGTTATCATTATTATAGGAGCTTTAACTTTTTTTCCAATTTTAGTTATGGGACCTTTCATTGAACATCTATTACTTCAAGTCGTATAAAATTTTATACCATGCACCACAAGAGAAAGAGCAGTATTTGGCAAAAAAAATTAATCATTGATGCCATTTTCAGTTCTATTCTTAAATTAAACCCTATTTCGATGCTGTATAATCCAGTTATGTTTATTGTCGAACTCGGGGCATTAGCTACTACAATTATTGTTTTAATGAATCTTTATTTGGGAGAGACTTTTTCTTTTAATCTCCAAATTGCAATTTGGTTATGGATAACAGTTATTTTTTCTAACTTTGCAGCTGCACTTGCGGAAGGAAAAGGTCGAGCTCAAGCGACTTTTCTAAAAAAGCTCAAAAGTGATATTACTGCAAAAGTCATACAAAAAGATGGGGAGATTCAAACGGTGTCCGCTCTTTGTCTCAATAAGGGCGACATTGTTCTTGTTAGTGAAAATGATATTATTCCTTCTGATGGCGAAATTATAGAAGGCACTGCTTTAATTGATGAATCACCCATAACAGGCGAATCTGCTCCAGTGATCCGCGAAGCTGGTGGTGATCGTAGCGGAGTCACCGGTGGCACAAAAGTCTTATCCGGTACTCTTAAAATTGCTATTTCTGCGCAGTCCGGAGAAACGTTTTTAGATCAAATGCTTAAAATGATCGAAGGCGCTAGAAGACGAAAAACCCCTAATGAAATTGCTTTAGAAATTCTTCTAGTAGGCTTGACGGTGTTATTTATTGGAGTGGTTGTAACATTAGGTCTATTTGCAGAATATATGCAGATAAAAATAGCAATTCCGATTCTTATTTCGCTCCTTGTTTGTTTAATGCCCACTACTATTGGCGGTTTACTTCCAGCAATAGGTATTGCTGGAATGGATCGATTAATGAGAAAAAACATTATCGCTTTAAGTGGAAGTGCCGTTGAGGCCGCTGGTGATGTAAATATTGTCCTCCTCGATAAAACAGGTACTATAACCTTAGGTAATCGTTTAGCAACGGAATTTATTCCAGCAAAAGGAGTCAGTATCGACGAATTAGCCCACGCTTCACTTTTGGCATCTCTCTTCGATGAAACTCCTGAAGGACGTAGCATCGTTATGTTAGCAAAAGAAAAATTAAATCTTCGAGGTAAAGATATTCCCATCCGTCCTAATACCGAGTTCATTAAATTCGATGTAGCAACTCGCATGAGTGGCATCAATTATGAGGGTGAAAAAATAAGAAAAGGATCTGAGGATAGCATAGAAACTTTTCTTAAATCTCAGGGAGCAACATTGACACAAAATATTAAACAGATAGTCGAAGAAATAGCTCTTACAGGGGCGACCCCTCTCGTGGTAGCAGAAAATAACAAAGCTCTAGGGGTGATTTGCTTAAAAGATGTTTTAAAGAATGGAATTAAAGAAAAACTAAAAAAATTGCACCTCCTTGGAATTCAATCGATTATGATTACTGGAGACAACCCTCTCACAGCCGCCTCAATTGCGGCTGCTGCAGGAGTCGGCAATTTCATTGCTCAAGCAAAACCTGAAGTAAAATTACAAATAATACGCAAGTACCAGGATGAAGGCTATAGAGTTGCCATGATTGGAGATGGAACTAATGACGCCCCTGCCCTCGCGCAAGCTGATGTAGCCGTTGCAATGAATTGTGGCACCCAAGTAGCTCGTGAAGCTGCCAATATGGTAGATCTCGATTCGACTCCAACAAAACTCTTGGATATAGTCGCCATCGGTAAACAAATTCTCATTACAAGAGGTTCCGTCACTACCTTTAGCATTGCTAATGATCTTTCTAAGTACTTTGCCATTATTCCTGCTATCTTCATCCTGCAATATCCCCTAATAAATACTATAAATATCATGCATTTGACAACCCCTGAAAGTGCCATACTATCTGCTGTTATTTTTAATGCCATAATTATACCATGCCTAACTCCATTAGCATTGATTGGAGTTATTACGAAAACTCATTTTTCTTTGAAGTCTTTATTAAAAAGGAACTTATTTATATATGGTCTTGTTGGTATACTCCTGCCTTTCCCTGCAATAAAAATAATTGATATGTTATTATCATTCCTCAATCAATTTAAATAAATGCTATTATATATAATAAAATCAATAAGAATATTTATCATACTCTCTTTGATATTAGGAATTTTATATCCATTAATTATTATATTCATTGGGCAACTTGCTATGAAGGATAAAGCCAACGGAAGTCTAATCATAATAGACGATAAAATTCGTGGATCCAAATTAATAGGGCAAGAATTTAAAAATCCCAAGTACTTTTACAGCCGCCCTTCTGCGGTAAATCACGATGCAGCTAATTCTGGGGCAAGCAATTTAGGTCCATCTAATAAACAATTATTCGCAGACGTCAAAAAACGCATTGCACAAATTAGACTAGAAAATAATTTAGATCCCGATCATTTAATTCCAGCCGATATGGCCTTACAATCTGCCAGTGGTTTAGATCCTCATATTTCTATTGAAAATGCCTTATTACAAGTACCTAGAATTTCTAAAATTAGAGCTATCCCAGAAAAAACAATTAGTGATCTAATAGAAAACAATAAAGTGTCATTTATAAATTCAACAAATGAAGGGTATATTAATGTTTTAATGATTAATATATCACTAGATAATAATAATTTTTAAATAAATTAAGAATGGAAAACGACAACAATAAAAATAATAGTAGCAATAGCGATAAATTAATCGGACAAATTAATGATCTAAATGTTGCTCAAAATAATGGAGAATTTAGAAAAAAAGGAAAGTTAAAAATTTTCCTGGGATATTGTGCAGGAGTGGGGAAAACCTATCGGATGCTCGAAGGAGCGAGATCAGCGAAGGAGCATAATATAGAGGTCGTTGTTGCAGTCGCAGAAACGCATGGTAGGAAAGATACAGAGGTTTTGTTAGAGGGATTAGAAATTATTCCCAAGAACAAAATTGATTATAAAGGACTAGTTTTAGAAGAAATGGATTTAGCAGCTGTTCTAGAACGTCGACCTCAATTAGCGATCGTTGATGAACTTGCGCACACCAATGCTCCAGGCTCAGTGCATACTAAACGCTATCAAGATGTGGAAGAAATTTTGAATGCCGGGATCGATGTTTATACAACCCTCAATATCCAGCATGTAGAAAGTACCATCGATATTGTTTATCAAATCACCCAAGTAAAAATTAAGGAAACGATTCCGGACCGTCTTTTAGAAATTGCTTATGAAATTGAACTTGTAGACCTTCCCCCTGAAAACCTATTGGAGCGATTACAAGAAGGTAAAGTGTACATTCCGCAGCAGGCTCAAAGAGCTATGCATAAATTTTTTAACCGAGGTAATTTACTTGCTTTAAGAGAACTTTCTTTGAGATATACAGCAAAACAAGTTGATGAAGATATACTATCCTATAAAGAAAGTCATGCTATATCGACCCCCTGGCCTATAGGGTCCAGATTATTAGTTGCTATTAGTCCTAGCGTGACTTCGGAAAATCTTATCAGAATTACCCATCGAATGGCGACTAGTCTGAGTGCACAATGGTACGCAGTTTATGTAGAATCCCCCCAGCAGGTCAAAATAAATGAAGTTTCCCAAAATCAATTAAATGGTAATATTCGTTTAGCTGAAGAATTGGGAGCAAAAGTTTTTTCATTAAGTGGATATAATGTCGCTGATGAAGTGATTAACTTTGCCAATCAAAAGAACATATCATTAATCATAGCAGGACTTTCCCGCAGATCGAAATTTGAAGAATTGATAAAAGGTTCCATATTAAATGAACTTGTCAAAAAAAGCGGATCAATAAACGTCTTAGTAGTAGGAAGTGAAGAACCGCAGAAAGAAGAAGAACTCCTTACCCCATCCCCAATGCTAATCCCTCGTCCTCAGCCTTGGCTTCCCTATCTTTTAAGCTTTCTTTCAATCTTGGTAGTCCTTGGACTCAGTGAGCTTTTGACAGTTTGGACAGATTTTCCGGCAGTGACGGGGATGCTTTTGCTCATTCCTGTGATCGCCAGTAGTTTACTTTGGGGATCGCGAGTAGGCTTATTTGCATTAATAATATCGTTACTCGCCCTGACTTTCTTTTTTATCCCTCCTCCACTAAGTTTGAAATTTCCTACAATACAGTATTTACCCATATTTATTGTTTTTATAATAATTGCACTGATTGTAGGTTCTCTTGCTAAAATTGTCAGATGGCAAACAGAAAGTGCACGTCGACGAGAGCGTTTTCTTTCTGCGTTATATTCATTTAATCGCGAAATTATGCTTTGTAAAGCATTGGAAGAAATACTTGAACGAGCCGTGATACATATCAAAGAGGCTTTTGAAAGTCATGCCGTTATTCTTTTACCGGATCAAGACAGCAATCTGCAGATCAGAACAAAATTGCGAATTGATCTTTCACTTAGTGATAGCGAAATAGGAGCAGCAACTTGGGTTTTCCGCCATGCTCTTCCTGCAGGCACAGATACGGATACGCTTTCTTCCCTAAAATGGCACTACTTACCCCTTAAAATTAACAATAGGACCATCGGCGTCATAGCTTTAACCCCAACAGCAAAACATATCCACCTGACTCCTGAGCAAAATAGACTTTTTGAATCCTTTGCAAACGTCGTAGCTCTGGCACTTTATAAAATTACCTAGGTGTTAAAAATACTGTGTATTCACAACAAATCCTTCTGATTAAAAATAACCTCATCACCAATACGAAAAGCAAGGCTTTCTGGAGAATATCTTTTCTCGAGCTTTTGACAAAAGTCATTTAATTTCGTACGCATAGTATTCGTTAATATTACTTTATCTGGATTATCTAGAAGCCATTTTGCTCTTGCATACATAATGCGAATACCTCCGCTATTTGAAAAAGGATCGACTAAGAAAGCCTGAATCTCGGAAAATGCTTTTCCATCTTTTGCTTCAAGAACCTTATCTAAACGACAAGTTTGTCCTTTTGCATTATGATAGATCGATTTATCGTTAGCATCCTTAAATCCATTTATAAGATCTCTAAAAGCTTTTTTAATATCCGAGGGAATTCGTTCTTTTCGAGTACCTTCTGCATTTTGGCTACCCATAAAAGTTCTCCAAAGCGAAAGCAGAAATTCCCATGTATGACCTGCAAGGTGTTCTAAATCTTTAAAAATACTAAATTCTCGAGATATAGGTCCTTTGGGCTCATTTTTAAAAAAGGGTGATGCACATCCGTAGTTTTCCATCTTGAGTAAAACGCGATTTTTCCCTTTCTCAATCAACCCGGTTGAATCGAGCATGGGACTTACCATCAATGTTCTTTTATCATAAGGTAAAACATTTTTTAAATAGTATTGCTCAGGCTGAAAAGAGTCAAAATATCCAGGATTAAAGTCAATGCCCCTTGCAACTCCTCCATCAACCTTTTGGAAATCCTTAATGTGTGAAGAAGCACGTTGATAAACTTCTTTAGACATATCTAAATAATGTGTGATAAATAAGTGGGGATCTTCCATTGAGAATGATCCTGAAGAAAATACGCCCATTCTTTCTGCTCTTTCACCCTCCTGTAGATTTTCTGCCTTTGCTTGCAAGAACCACATTAAGTTAGAAATATTTTCAAGTGTTTTTATTTCCTGTTCTAATAATTTATCTTCTTCTGCAGTTGTTGGTGTACTTCCTATCTTTTTTAAGTGTATTTGATATATTTTTTCTTTATCACCATTTATAATTTGTTGATAAAGCTCTCCACCTGCTTCAATTTTTTCAGCAATTAGTTGTAGTAATAGTTCTTTATTAACATCTTTAAGTTCTGGAGGAAATATTTTAGTATCTAATCTAAAAGTTCCGAAACTTTTTGTTACAATTTCAACAATTTCAGGTCTTTTAGGCTCAAAAATCAATTTCAAGGAATCCAAAATACCCAACTTTTCCTCATTCGATGAAATAGCAGTGCCATGACGATTTTTTAATGAAGTTTTAGTTAATGAAGGTTGTTGCGGACCTTCCTGCTTTCCTGCTTTTTCTAGTTTTGCTGATCTGCGCCGTGTTGCCAAAGCACTTGCCAGGCTTTCTTGAGTCACATCATAAGCTTCCATTGCTGCTTCCATCCCAGGTATCTCTACTATTGCTATCCGCATTTCCAAATCATTTACGAAATCTTCGGGATTATTATAAGCTTCCATAGCCTTAGTCGCTCTTGGAAACTGACGTGCACTGCTATCCTGGGTTATTATTTCTGCTTCTGCTAATCCCAATCTTCGTAGGGCCAAAGTGCTTATTAAATTTTCTTCGGTTATCCCATAAGTTGTCATGGCCTCACGCATTCTTGCTGTCTGGCTGACACTTTTGCTAATGACTTCTCGAATTTTCCCTTTTTCAATTTCTAATGCTTCTCGTTGCTGTGCCGTCAATTTTGCGACAACACTGGACTTTTGAGCACCAGATAGATTCTCCATATTATATTTTCCTTACATCCGTACAATATTGCTTGGCTTATCCAATCTTCCAGCTTCAAGCAGCCTATTAACCCAATATTCGGAAGCATTGGCCAATTTCTCAAAAACAACTTCAAATTCAGAATCATTTTCAAGAGGAACATTCATCACATAACACATTGTTACGATGTCTGTTTGTTCATCAATTCCAATGGTCCCCCCTTCTGTCCTATTCCAATAAAAATTAGCAGACAATAATTCATAAAGTACTTCCTGTCGCCCTACAATTGGTAAATTACCAAGTATTATATTGAAAACTATAGTTTTACTTTCTTCATCTAATTCTAAGATAAATAAAATTTTATTATCTAACAATATGATGCAACTATCCTCTTCATCAAAAACAAGTCCTTCAACTTGAATAATCTTTCCTAGATTAGCTACAAGTTCATTAGCCTTTTCTCTTATATTCATGATTATATTTTACATTTGTTTTAATAAAAAATCAAATTTAAGTAAAATATTTGCTAACTATACAAATTATATTATAATTCAGAATTCTTTCTAAGAATACAACCATTCTTCAAGCTTAAGAGGTCTTACAGCTTTAAATTCTGCACGAAAACGATTTTCAAGAATATCTAAAGTGGATTGCGGCAATTGTTTTTTTGCTTCTTCAATTGCAGCTACAGCTTCTGATTTTTCATCTTTTTGGTTTTGAAGCGAGTCTTCTAATAATTCTTCGAGTAAAATTTCTTCATCAAAAGTACCGGAATTGTATTTATATTGCTCCTCAAGGACTTCTTGTATTACTGCCTCTTCCTTGAATTTGTTTTTTTCTTCTTTTTCTAGCTTGTGTTCTAGACTGAGTTCGATATCAATATTTTTTTTTTGCTCCGATTTCTCGGGATATTGATTTTTTAATACTGTAATTTCTCTAATGAGTGAATCTATCGCTCGCGTTTGGCTTTGTTCGACGGCTTTTAATAATGTGATCTCAAAGTTTACCCTTTGGGAAAGTCCCATACGTAAACATTCTTCTCCTTGTTGAACGACATCGAGCATTCGCATAAGCGATTCTGTTGTTTTTGCCACTTCCAATTTCAGACTAACTCCCGAGTTTTTAATAGCATCTAAAAGAACTTCATGCAATAAGTGCTGTAGATCCTGAAGAATCCGGTAAAGGTCCCTACCCTGCCCATCAAATTTTTCAGAAATCTCAATAATTTTCGCATAATCCGCCTTTGCCATCGCTTTAATTAAATTCCTCATTTCTAAAGAAGAAGCCAATCCATATACATTCATAACATCTTCTTCGGTAATCGTTTTCCCACAAAAAGAAATCAATTGATCTAGAATAGATTGCGCATCTCGCATACCTCCCATAGCTAATCTTGCGATCGGATGAAATACAGTATCTTCGATATTCAGTCCTTCTGCTTTAGCAATAATTTTGAGTTTTTCTGCAATTACTTCATTGGAAATAGGGCGAAACTCAAATCGCTGGCATCGTGATACTATTGTTGGCAAAACTTTGTGAGCTTCTGTTGTTGCAAAAATGAATTTAACGTGTGCAGGAGGTTCTTCTAAAGTTTTTAAAAGAGCATTGAATGCTGCTGTTGTGAGCATGTGCACTTCATCTATAATATAAATCTTAAAGCGCGACTGGGTTGGAGCATACTGGCAATCTTCGCGTAAATCTCGGATTTGATCCACGGAGTTATTCGAAGCACCATCAATTTCAATAACATCCATGCAAGAACCATCCATAATAGCCTTACAAATAGGACAGTCTTCGGGAGGTGTTATTGAAGGTCCCCCTGTACAATTTAAAGATTTAGCAAACAAGCGCGCAGTAGAAGTTTTCCCGGTTCCTCGAGGTCCAACAAATAAATAGGCATGTGCAATTCGATTCAGTTCTATTGCATTTGTAAGTGTGCGTACTATATGATCCTGCCCTACCAATTCTGAAAACTGCTTTGGGCGCCACCGTCGAGCAATCACTTGATATGTTTGTGAATTCATAAAAATACGCTTACGAAAAATAAAAAAATGGCCAGGCACCCTACGGCACACGAGGATCCTAGTTACCGCTGCTTCTTTCCAGACCTGACGGAGTTCACTGGCCCTGCGTTGCATAGGACCCAGCCGCTAGAGATAATTGATAAAATTCTAAAGATACGCAAGGAAATAAATAAAAAATAGACTGTCTTAAAAAGGAAGATTCATCATTCCTTTAATTCCTTGCATTTTACTCAGCTTACCTTGCATCTTCTGCATATTATTGCCTTTGAATGACTTCATCATTTTTACCATTTGTTGAAAGTTCTTCAAAAGAACATTGATATCTTTAACCTTTACTCCGGCTCCATTAGCAATTCGCAGTCGCCTGCTTCCATTTATTATCTTCGGATTTCTTCTTTCTTTTATTGTCATGGAAAATATTATAGCTTCGAACTGCTTTAATTGCTTTTCCTGGGTCAAGCCAACTTCTGCCTTAGGCATTCCAGGGATCATTCCTGCAATAGAACTGAGTGAACCCATTTTCTTGATCTGATTTATTTGCAGAAGGAAATCTTCAAAATCAAAGGCTGCTTTCTTAACCTTTGCAGCCAACCGATCGGCATCTTCTTTTGCTACTCCTTCTTGAGCTTTTTCTACAAGAGAGACCACGTCTCCCATGCCCAATATCCTCTGAGCCATTCTTTTTGGATGGAAAATTTCAAAATTCTCCATCTTTTCTCCAGTACCAATAAATTTAATCGGTGTACCAGTCACAGACTTCATAGACAAGGCTGCCCCACCCCGTGCGTCCCCATCCATCTTGGTTAAAACTATCCCTGTCAAATCTACCGCATCATGAAAATGTTTCGCAACATTTACAGCCTCTTGCCCCAATGCGCTATCTGCTACCAGTAATATTTCTTGGGGTTGTACAATTTTCTTGAGTTCCTTGATCTCCTCGATCAGATCCGTATCAATCTGTAATCGGCCGGCCGTATCAAAAATTAATGCATCTAATTTCTGTTCATCAGCCCATTTTAAAGCGTCCTTACCAATTTTTGAGACGTTTTGGGTTGTTCGTTCTGTATAAACAGGAAATCCTTCTTTTTTCGATAACGCCTCCAGTTGATCAATTGCTGCAGGACGGTAGACATCACACGCTACTAAACCAACCTGATATCCTTTTTTCTTGAGTGCATAAGCTAACTTTACTGAACTTGTAGTTTTACCAGAACCATGCAAACCTAACATCATGATCCTCAAAGGCTTGCTTTCATTCAGCTGCCCGCTGCCTTCACCCAACATTACAATTAAATTGTCATTAATAATCTTAATGAATTGCTGTCCTGGGGTAATTGATTTAGTCACCTCTTGGCCATAACAATCTTCCTTGACCTGCTTAATAAAGTCATTGGCCACTCTAAAATTCACATCCGCTGAAAGCAGTGCGGAATGGACGTCTTTCAAGGCCTCAGCCATATTCTCTTCACTGAGCTTGCCTACCCCACGCAAGTTTCTTATCGTATTTGTCAATCGATCTGTTAAATTCTCAAACATAAGCGCTTTTTTATTTTAAAAGTCCATTCTGATTTAAATAGCACCTCAGCGCAAATGTAAAAACAGCTTTCAGTTAAAAAACTTCCAAATACATACGAAAACTGAGTCTCTACGTAAATAATAATTCTTATCATTTTGTTTTATTTCTCGATAAAAATATTGACTTTTAACCAACATTAGGCCTAGATCTTAGCTTTATTTATAGTTTCCACAAAACTGTATATTAAATTAACCTATATGAAATTAATAAAATTCAAAATGAAAAATAAAAGTGTAAAAACAATATTATCTGTTATTCTACTATCGTTTATTCCTTTCTTCTCTCATGCAAATTGGGACGATTGGATGAATATAGATTCGTGGAAAAGTTGGGGCTCTCAAAAGCTAGGCTATACTTCAAAAACAAATGAAAGCGATAGTTCAGAAATTGAAGATAAAAACACAGAAGACGCTGAAGATAAAAATGAAAAAGAAGTTGCCAATGAGGACAATAAAACGAAAGAAATCAATTTGTACGACTCATTAGGAATCAAATTCTTTGCAGAGAAATATTTAATCGGTTCAGATGCAACGCTTAAAAAGCACTTGAATACACTTTTTCAAAACAAACAAAAGAAAGCCGCTATTTCTTATTTTATATCATTAGAACGCAAAAATCATGATCTAGCTATTTCTATTCTTGAAGATCTAGACCCTAATAATCGTCTTACGATCCTTTTGGATGCTCCTGGGGCATTTATTGCTAAAATCTTTGTAGATATGCGCAGTAAAGATTTCAAAGGTAAAACACTTTCCCACTGGGGTACTTTTACACTACAATCGGAATATTTTGGAACAAAAAAAGTAGACCATGCTGAAATTAAAGGTGAAAGCGTCACACTTCAATATATCACTTTCATTTTATTCCATAATAGCAAAACTAAAGAAGAGTTTGCTCATCGTGCTTTTGCCATAGCAAATATTTTGTCTCACGTAACAAGCGCTGATCTTCCTTCTCTTTTAATCTATACCGATGAAGAAGCTGCTGTTAAATTGGGTAATAAACATAAATCGTGCTTTGGCGCTGTAAAATCAAAGGGCTACTGTGAGGAAGAAACGATCATCCATCTTCCTTCAGATTTCATTGCGGGTTTGCTTAATTTTATGCATATAAAAAACATGATCACGAATAAAGATCTTGTCGCTGTTCTTGAAACTGAATTTAAAGTCAATCAAGACCGCTTCCAAGCTATTTTAAAAATGATTGATAAATCTGTCCTACAAGAAATTGTTTTTAATTTCTCAGAAGAAGTTCATGCCTTCCTTCCGGATGATATAATATTACATGCTATTCCTTCTTTTGAAGAAGAGACTGTCTTAAAAATTACAGATCAAAAAAATGAAAATGCAGATCGAAAAATTATTATTGAAGGAACAAATAGCAATGATAAAACAGCCAAAGAAGATCTTTAATTACAATAAATTACTAAATAAAAAAATAAATATAATACTATGAAAAAATTAATACTATTAAGTCTTATCTTATTTTCTTTCTCACAATTCATCTTTTCGGAAGAATCTCAAGATAATAGCGCTATTGCTAAAATAAATCCAGACGAATCATCTATTGTCGATTCTGAAGAAGGAGATCCTAAAGATGAGAAATCTTATAAGCCCTATCCGAAAAATCATAAAACTTTTTTCCTATCCGTAGAGAATCAAGTTACGTTGATGAAGAAGTTATTGGAAGGCCAAGGGAAAGACGAGGTCATTCGCTATTTCCTTTCTTTGAAAAATTATAATAATCAAAAAGCCATTGATGTATTATCTAATCAAAATAGTTTAGATCTTACTTTAGTGATTTTAGAAAACTTACCCATTTCAGTTTTTTCTGAAATACTTAAGTCTTTCTTTAAAGACATTGGTGGTGAATCTATACCTCACTGGAGTTATAAAGATTCTATAGATGCAGATCCTGCTATAAATTATATAGCACCTCCAGCACGCGTTCAGCAATATATTAACTTCTTTATGAAGTATAATACCAAAAAAGGCCTTGCTGCAAAAGCAATAAATTTGTTTTCCGGTGCTACTGAAAAAACTGAAATAGATATCTTAAAAGCAAGAGGTAAAAGAATTGCTAAAGTCCTTAATACTTTTGATGAGACAGTTCTCATCGAACTTCTTTATGGACGTCCAGATACGGTATTTTTGCCTAAAGATTGTAGAATAGTTAATGAAAGAAATCTTGAGATCAAAAAAATTTTTTATAGTAGTGGATTTGACTGGGTTCAAACTAGGGATTCTATTTCTAGTTTACAGAAATCGCATGTTTCTCCAGCTTTAATCGATTATATTCTTCCACACCTCTCTCCTGAGTTAATTGTAGCAATCTTTGCAAAAGAAACTGAAGCTGGAAAGGATTTAAGTAGACTTCCACAGTTAATAAACAGCTTGGGTTGCGAAAAAGCCTTCAATGAACTCTTTGAATATCTCGCGGATAACATCAAAGATAAAGTTTTCCAAATCTGTGAAAATGATAGTTCAGTCTTAGATATTCTTGACTTGGAAAAAAGTGATAAAAATCTTCTAGGAGACGGAAAAGATAAGAAAGATCTTTAAGACTTTCTTTGTCTATTTTTTATAATAGAATTACTACAAAAGTCCTGTGCAAAGCAGGACTTTTTCATTCTGATAAGAAAGTAATCTTGACCTTTGTAGAAACAAAATTTATATCGTAAATAAGACTTCAGTAAAAAATCCTTTCATTATTATGTTAATACCCCTAAACAAAAAAATAAAAAGTCGACTTGGTTTTGATAGACAAATACCTGAATCTCCTATTCTTATACATGTAGATGTGGAACCTGTATTATTTGAGAAATCAACCAAACCTCCTTTTAATGGTATTAATTATGTTGTATCCGTTAGCGTAAAAAAATGAATACTACCTGAAAAAATTAATCTATTTTCAATAATTCTATTGCTTCAGTCGATTGACCAGAAAAAATAGGCTCATGCTTATCATAATTATCTTTGAAATGAGTCCAAATTTGTTGGGCTTTATGAGCAAGTGTTGCACGACATATATCTACTTCGCTTTGGCGAGCTTTCAGATTTTCATTTGCCATTTTAGCAAGGTCATCGATATTGTAAAGGTAGATATTTGAAATCTCTGCAGTTTTGGAACAAATATTTCTAGGTAAAGAAAGATCGATTAAAAAAAGAGGTAATTCAGGACGAAGTGCCATCGCCTTCTTGGCAACCTCAGAACATAAAATGACATTAGGCGCACTCGTTGAACAAATCACAATATCGAAGAGATTGATTTTTTCAGGAAACTCTTCGTAAGGAATTGCTATGGCTGAAAATTGCTGCGCAAGTACGCAGGCGTGCTCGTAAGTTCGATTAGTGATTGCCAAATCCTTTGCACCTCGCAACTTAAGTGCATGAATAGTTTTCTCCCCAATTTCACCGCTGCCAATTATTAAGATACGAGTAGAAGAAAGGTCGCCAAAAATGCGTAACCCCAAATCGCAGGCAATGCTCCCAATACTAATCTGTCCTTTACTGATGCCTGTATTTGTTCTGGCCCATTTAGCTGCTTGAAAACTCTTTTGGATAATACGATTGAGAACTTTCCCTATAGCTCCATGTTTTTGCGCTTTTTGATACGAAAGTTTGACTTGGCCTAAAATTTCAGTTTCCCCAATAAGCTGAGAATCTATTCCTGATGCCACTTCAAAAAGATGCCTAATTACTTGCTCATCTTGAATAATAGAAAAATAAGAAATGCAGTCTTCTTTTGCCTTTTTTTGTGTGTGGCAATAGGCTTCTATAATATCTTCTTTATTGATTAATGGATTAACAACTGCATAAATTTCTATTCGATTACATGTATTGAGTATCAAGACTTCTAAAATATTTTTATTGAGTAAAAGATTATTATAAAGACTAGATTCAGTTTCATTTGATATTGAAAAAGATTCACGAATATGCAGTGGCGCAGAATTATGACTGCACCCAAACATAAGCAAAGAATAATTTTCTTTAATTTTCATTTCTTTATTTATCTTAACTTACATCTTATTATCACTTATACTGAATTGGCCATAATGAGAAAACAGCCATTACAAATAAAATCAATGAAATCCAAGAAAAAGTTCTTAGTTTTAACTGTTTTCTGCGTTTTAAAAAATAAAGAGTTAAATAACAAATTAAAAGACCGTAAGTGGAAAGTATTTTTCCTATACTGACTATACTTGTTTCTTCAAACCATATTAAGGTTCCTATCATAATCGCCACACTGAGCGAAACAAGACCGATAAGAAGAATTCGTTGACTGATTTCACTGATTTGACGAAGTGAAGGAAGAAGGGTGTAAAAACGGCCAAAATGTTTGTGTGAAAGTCCAAAGTCTTGGAATAAATACATTAATGAAGTGATAGCAAGTAAACCAAAAACGGCATAAGCAAAAATTGCTAAAGCTGCATGAAATTCAATCCAAGGATTTGTCAGAAGTTTTGGATGGGAGAAATAGGAATCTAATTTATAAAATGTCAGTGAAAAAAAACTCATTAGACTGACAAAACCCGCGCCAAAAAAAGAAAGTAAAGGGAGCTTAAATGCTATTTGAAATATTATAATGAGAAAAATGGTTGACCAAGATATGAATTGGAAAATTTCCAGAGTATTGGTCAAAGGGAAAGACCCCATAATCATTCCTCTGTAGTATAGAGCGACTCCTTGTATTATAAAAGCAGTACTGAGTAAGGTATAAAAAGCAAGTTTCGAATAATTTGAGCTTTTTAAAAATTGAAACAATGCATAAATAAATGCGATGAAGTAAAAAATTGTTGATACCCAAAGCAGAGGTATTGTGTTATAAATGATCAGGTCCATAATTTAACTTTATTCATTAAAAATTCTATCCAACGAGGATGCATATTTAAACAAGGAATTTGCTCAAAAGATACTCCTCCCGCATCGATAAATGATTCTTTATCTGCCATGGCAATTTCCTCCAAGGTTTCAAGACAATCAGCCACAAAGGCAGGACATATAACAAGTAATTTTTTAATTCCTTTTTCAGGAAATTGTGAAATTTGATGATCAGTGTAAGGTTGGAGCCAAGGGTCTCGGCCTAGGCGAGATTGAAAGGAAACGGAATATTTTTCCGCTGGAAGATTGGCTCTTTGTGCAAATAGTTTGACCGTCTGTAAACATTGATGTTTGTAACAGGTTGCATGAGCAGGATTGCAAGTATTACAACAATCTGGAGTAACCATGCAATGGGAATGAGAAGGATCGCTTTTTCTAAGATGTCTTTCAGGAAGACCATGAAAAGAAAATAATAGATGATCAAAATCTTTATTAAGATAAGATTTTGAAGATTCTACTAAGGCATCGATGTAGTCCAAATCTTGATAAAAGGGTTGAAGCGTTTCTGTCTTAAGATTTGGCATCATTTTTCTAATCGCTTCCATAATAGCAACAAGGGCTGTTTCATAGCTCGACATTGCATAATGAGGAAAAAGAGGAATAATAAGAAGTTCCGCAATATTTTTTTCCTTCAGACGTTTTACAGCATCAGCAATAGTGGGTTGGCCATAGCTCATTGCAAGCTCTACATCCATATTGGTAACTTCGGAAAGAGCATTTTGAAGATCTTTGCTATAAATGATTAATGGAGAACCTTCATGAGTCCATATTCTTTTATAAGCTTCTGCTGTTTTCTTAGGTCTAAAAGGAAGGATAAGAAAATTGACAACCCACCAGCGAATGAAAGGCGACGAATCCATGACTCTTGGATCCATTAAAAACTGTTTAAGGTACCTACGAACATCCTTAACCTCAATTGAATCGGGCGATCCTAAATTTATAAGTAAAACTGCTTTCTTAGACATAAACTTTTTTAAAACTAATTCACTGATTCGGCTGCGCTCAGACCTGCCAGTATGCATTGAGGCAAACTTATACCGCTGCGATAATTGCCCATAATATACAGCCCTGGAAAACGATTCTGCGCATTTTCCATAGTACGAAAAAATTCTTCATAGCCAAGATTATATTGTGGAATTGCGCATTTCCATACATGCACATGAGAGTCAATAGGATTTTCTATTATGCCTAAGAGTGGGGCAAGCTCTTTAAAGACGAGGTCTTCAATAGCTTTTTTATCCAAGCTTCCAATATTTGGAAATCGACATCCTCCAATAAATGTTCGCAGTATATGCAATTGACTTGAGTAATGTTGAGGAAAAATTGATGAAGGAAACAGAGTACCTAGTATATCGTATTTTTCTTTTGAAGGAATTAACATTCCATATCCATCGAGAGGATGTTTGATGGATCCTTTATGAAAAGCTTGCGTAAGCACTCCCATTGGGACGTACTGAATATCTTTAAGATCAGAAAGCTCTTGCCACACAAGATCATCAAAGGGAAGTGTAGGTAATTGATCCGCGGAAATCGTGACAACGAGTTTTGTGAAAATTTCAGTTTGCGTTTTCCCGTTAGAACACCAAGTTATTTCCCATGAGTTCTTTAAATAAGAAATAGATTTAATATTCGAATTCAAATAAAGAGACTCTTTAAGTATTTCGGCCAATCTCAAAGGCAATTGTGCCATTCCATGAGTGAAGGATACTGTACGTGTCTTGATTTTGTAAGGATTCTTCTTTTTAAACATCCCTTTAAATAAAGAACCATAATCTCTCTCCAGAGCGAATAAGCGAGGGAAGGCATGCTGTATAGAAAGTTTATCCGGATCTCCTGCATAAATTCCTGAAACAAATGGGTTTACTGCATAATCAAGTATTTCAGGGCCTAGACGCCGATTAATAAATTGTGATACAGATTCTACAGAATTCCCTTTTTTAATAAAAGGTTCCTTCAAAAGTCTCCATTTTGCTTTACATGAGAACAAGGGAGTTTTAATAAATGATTTAAAAGAATACGGCAGGCAATGTAACTGGGCATTTTTAACGACGTAACGTTTTCGGGCATTGGCATTACTATCTATAATGTCAGGAGCAAGACCAATTTCATTCAGAAAATTCAAAACTCGGATATCATTCAGTTGTAAAGTACTTGGCCCTAACTCAATTAAATAATTAAAATGATTATCTGCATGAATCGTTCCCATAACTCCTCCGGCAATTCCATTTTTTTCAAAAAGACTTACAGCATGTCCCTTTTTTTTAAGGGCATAAGTCGCACAAAGACCGGTGATCCCTGCTCCTATAATAGCGATTTTAGACATCTACTTTTGAAGGATAATTGCACACAGTTTCGATAAGCATTTCGACATTCTCAATTTTTGCTTCAGGTAAAATTCCATGACCTAAATTAAAAATGTAGCCTGGATACGATTGCATTTGGTCCAAAAGTTTCAAAGCATTGCTACGAACAATATCAGGCGTTGTGTTAAGTATTACTGGATCAAGATTTCCTTGAATTGCACATGAAGTAGGCAGAGTATTTACGAATTGTTGCATATTGACAGACCAATCAAGACTTAAAATCTTTGCACCTGTTTTCAATAAATTTTCCGCATGATGGCTCATTCCTTTTGCAAACAAAATAATTGGAAAGTCTTCGGGTAAGGCATCGATGATAGTTTTAATCCATCTTAAGGAATGTTCCCAGTAATCGATACCAGAGCAGATACTACCCCAGCTATCAAAAATTTGAATTGCATCGGCACCTGACGCAATTTGTAGCTTAAAAAGTTCAATTAATGCATGAGTTACTTTTTCCATTAACTGATTGAATAGCAAAGGTTGCTGATAGGCTAAAGACTTTATTCTAGTAAAATCTTTAGATGATCCACCTTCAACCATGTACGTGGCAAGAGTCCACGGAGCTCCTCCAAATCCAAGCAAGGCTTTATCTATTCCAATCGCATTTCGAGTGAGTTTTATTGCTTTACCTAGATAAGACAATTTTTCTTGAATATTGGAACTATCCAAAGCATTAACTTTATCCGAACTATCAAGAATAAAGTCCATTCCAATTCCTCCTTCTTCTCTAAAATGATAAGATTGTCCTAAAGCTTCTGGAATAATTAAAATATCACTAAAAATAATTGCAGCATCTAAAGGGAATCGTTTAAGCGGTTGAAGAGTGACTTCTGTGGCTAATTCCGGAGTTTTGACAAGTTCGAGAAAAGAATGTTTTTCTTTAAGAACTCGATATTCAGGAAGATAACGACCTGCCTGCCGCATGATCCAAATGGGAGGACGCTGCAATTTTTTTTGTCTACAAGCTGCTAAAAATCTTTCACGACTGGTCATGTATGTCAGTTATTTTCAATTAATCATGCGCTCTATCTGAATACAGGATAAAACATTCTTCGGAAAGGTCAATAAAAGTCTACAAAAAATTGGATGAAGCAAGGGAATTCGAGTTATTATAATTAAATATTAATTTAATATTGACAAATTAATGATTTTCTAGCAATATTTACGTTTAAAAATAATTAAAATATATGAATACACAAAGAAAACAAATAACAGGGAATTTAGAATTTCCTTTTAATCTACAAGAAAATAATCAATTGTTTGGAAGAGATGTTCAATTTGCTAAAGCAATTTTAAAAAGTAATCATTTTAAAATGGAAGATGTCGTAGAGGCTGGGCGCGTAGCAAAAGCATTCGACAGATATTTATTTTTAATGCAATCGTTCGATGCTATTGCCAATGATATTTTTAGCGAAAAAAATGAAGAGCTATTTACAGATAAACTTTCTATTTACGCTAAACATTCTGGGCTAGAGGGTCTACTCAGTCAAATAGAGAGCAGAAATCAAGAAACCAATATCGCCAAAATGAAGTTTTTACTTGAGCTATATCAAACAACGATGGAAAATATAACTGAGAAAACAAGTAGTGAACAGGAAGAGTTAAAAATCGCTAATAAACTCTTAGCAACTCAAAATCCATTATCTAATAATACATCTTTTTGTTGGAAATTTTTAATAATAGTATTAATGTGTATTGCTGCTTTACTTAATTTACTTACTTCTGGACATCGAGATTAAGCTCATAATAGACTTTGAACCAAACGGGTTCTATAATATAATGTTACACCTTTTCTACCTATTCAAAACATTCCTTTTTTTCAAACTATTTCCATAATAAAATAATACACAATATAATTTTGATATCAAAATTATTTTTACCACACACAATCTATTTTTGTTTTTCCTCCACCTGACTTCGCCACAAGATGGCTAAAATGCGTATAAACATGCGGATTTCATTTTTTTCTAGGCACTATTTTTCTGTTTTCTTTCCTTTAATTCTGTAGGGTTAGGAAATTGGGCTGAAACAATTTCAGAATTAGATTTACTTTTTCCAAAAAGAATGTAGTTTGGAAAATGATAGTTAGTTGAACAGTCTCTGCGGTTGCCCTGTTATCCAATGCGGATGTACAAAAAGAAGATTGCATTACTCACGAAATATCATTATCAATTCTTAGATATTTATTATTTTTATGAAACCGTTTCCCAAACTTAAAATAAAAATTTTCATTTTAGTCACTACTTTTAGTAGCTTTTTTATTCGATTAGCATGTGCCGAAAACTTGGATGACACATTTCCAGCAGAATTCAGTCTTGGTAGCCTCAATGGGAAGAACGGTTTTGTAATTAAGGGAATTGAAGCATATGCTCGACCTGGAACATTAGTCAGTGGCGCAGGAGATGTTAATGGAGATGGTATTGCTGATATTATCATAGGGTCTCCAAATGCTATTAAGAGTGCCGGTCAAACATATATAATCTTTGGCAGCTATAAAGGATGGCCTTCAGCAATTAACGTGAAAAGTATCAATAGCCATAACGGCCTGATTGTTAACGGCATTCATGATTCAGCTAGTGGTTCTTCTGTCAGTAAAGCTGGCGATTTCAATGGGGATGGTATCGATGATGTTGTGATTGGTGCTCCTGCGGCCAATCAAGCAGGTCAAAACTATGCTCTTTTTGGTAAAAAGCGGGGATGGACTTCATCATTTAATCTTACCGATCTCGATGGTAATAATGGTTTTGCCATTAACTGTTCTGTGACTGGAGCTAAACAGTGTGGCTACGTACAAGGAGGAGGCGATTTCAATGGAGATGACATAGCGGATATTTTACTGGGTACAGATGATGCAACTTATGTAGTCTTTGGTGGTAAAAAGCAGTGGCCTGCGTCCATTGACCTTCATAAAGTCAATGGTACCGATGGCTTTGCTATACGTGGTGAAGATGGTGTTGCCAGAGTTTTTGGGATTTCTGGTACAAGCATTGGAGATATCAATGCAGATAATATAACCGATATTCTAATTAAGGTTAATATTACTACAGTTCGAGACTTTGTATTATTTGGAAGTAAGGAATGGCCGGCAGTATTTAATATTACAGATTTCAATGGAATTAATGGATTTTTTATTGATGGGCTTAAGCTGAGTATTCCACGTAGAAATGCAGTAGGAGATATCAATGGCGATGGCATCGATGATATATGGCTTGGTGACCAAAATAGTTATCCCTTTGCTAGCTATATAGTGTTTGGTAGCAAAGAGCCATGGCCTACCGCAATTAATATTACGAACCTCGATGGCAACAATGGTTTTACTATCTATGGGGTGAAGAACAGCGTTTATAATTCTCAAGGTGGAACGGGTGATGTCAATGGAGATGGAGTCGATGACATTTTAATAGGTAATGCTTTCGCTAATGACCTAGGCAGATGCTATGTAGTATTTGGAAGTAAACAAAAATGGCCTTCATCAATTAATGTTACGAATCTCGATGGCGACAATGGCTTTGTAATAACTGGTATTAATAAAACAGATTGTATGGGTTTTTCTGTACGCATAGCAAAAGATATTAATGGTGATGGTGTCGACGATATTTTAACCAGTGCTACTCTATGCAATGAGGTGGGACAAATTTATGTAGTGTTGGGGCGTGGGAAAAAAACTTTTGAAACTTTTGACTGGCTGCCAATAATAATAAGCACTGTTGTTTTATCAATTGTGGGTACTTTTACTGCATATCATTATTATTGTGCAACGACCAATCTCTCCCCGCCCCCGTCAACTCCAGCTACCAACAGCCCCATGATTAATTATCATACAATAGATTAGAAATCAAGAATGAATACGCGTAGCACGCATTTTATTTTTGGGGAAACAGATTTCTGAAATAGCTTTTTCAAAGTCATGGTCTCCCTTTAAAATTTCGATTTCTAAACGTAAGAAATATAAGGGAATTGGAAATTGCAGGTTCGCAGGAAGACGAACTGCATCCTTTTCTGTCGTTACAATTAATTCTACTCCTGCTGCCAAAGCTTTTGAAAAAAAGAGATCTAGTTCTTCTTGAGAAAATCGATGATGATCTACAAATTGTTCTTTCACAACTAAATGAGCCCCTAAATTGAGTAAGAAACGTTCAAAACTTTCCGGAACTGCTATTCCACTAAAAGCAGCTATACGTTTCCCATGAAGACCTGTAATGGGAATTAAATCCTCTGGATTATTAAATGATTTTAAGTATTGAGGCTTATGAGCGCATTCTATAATTTCCACATTGGGATGATACTTACGTATCGTAGCCTCTATTTGCGGATCAGGAATTCCATCAGATTTTGTCAGAAAAACATAAGAAGCTCGCCGAAGGTGTTTTATGGGTTCCCGTAAGTTCCCACGCGGAAGCAGATGGCCATTTCCAAATGGATTCGTTTTATCAATAAGTAGTAAATTCAATCGTCCCTTCAGACGAAGATATTGGAAGCCATCATCGAGAATCAATGTATCAACACCAAATTTCTCTATCGCATACCGTCCTGCCTTTACCCGATCTTTATCCACTAAAACTACAACTCCTGGGAGATTGCTTGCAAGCATAAAGGGCTCGTCACCAGATATTTCTGAATCTAGAAGCACTTTTTTCCCATCACTTACTACTTTAGGGGGTACAGGCGCTGAATGAGTCAACCAACGGAAAAAGCGTTTATAAAGTTGTTCTGGCTTACTTTTATATCCACGGCTTAGAATGGCTACTTTACGTCCTCGCTCAGTTAAATTGCGAGCAAACTTTTCAACAACAGGAGTTTTACCCGTACCACCCACTGTTAAATTTCCCACCACAACAACCAAACATCCCAAAGAACGCGATTTTAGAATGCGATTTTTGTACAAAAAAAGCCTTATTTGTGTAATAAGGCTAAAAATATGTGAAAGACCCGAAAGAAATGAAGTCAGAAGCGCAATCCCTGCGCCTTTTTTGCGATCACTAATGACATCTGCACCAAAATGCTCCAGTTGATCTAATTTTTCTTTAACGTAGTTAATCACTGTACTTTCAGATGTTTATATATTGTAGAAATGATTGACGAAGAGCATTTTACTTTTTGTAATAAAAGTTAAGTCTAATATTTTAGGGAAAAATATCAATACAAAAATATCAATATATTCTCTCAATTTATCTTGAATTATTAAATAATATTCTAAAAAATAAGTATAGGTGCCGGATAAAGATGCGGGTACCTAAAATTTAAAAGTACAGATTGCCTTGACAGATCACTAGAAAAACGATCTTTATAGATGTTTTTATAGACAAAAAGAAAAGTATAAAATAATAAAATGAAACGTCTTATAATAGCTGAAAAGCCTAGTGTTGCTTCAGATCTCTCTAAAGTTCTGGGTAAATTTAAAAAAATGGATGGGTACTATGAGAATGGTGAATTAATCATTTCATCAGCGGTTGGACATATTGTTGAATTATTCATGCCTGATGATATTGATAAAAAACTAAAATGGTGGACTCTTAAAACCTTACCCATTATCCCTGAGAAATTTCAGCTAAAGCCTATTGAAAAAACCAAAGATCGCCTCAAAGAGCTAAAGCAGCTTATGCTGCGCGAGGACGTCACAGAAATTATCAATGCTTGCGATGCTGGCCGTGAAGGTGAACTCATTTTTGCCTATATTTATGAAATTGTTAAATGCAAAAAACCCATTCAAAGACTATGGATGTCTTCAATGACTCCAGAAAGTATTAAGGAAGCATTTCAACATCTGCGTCCCAATAAAGAGATGATTCCTCTACAAGAAGCAGCCAGATGCCGCTCAGAATCCGATTGGCTTGTTGGAATAAATGGAACACGCGCTGTCACCTCAAGGATGTTTGGCCAACGTAGCCGTCAAGTGGCCACAGTGGGCAGAGTACAAACCCCTACCCTCACCCTGGTTTATGAAAGAGAAAAAGCAATAAAAAATTTCATTCCACAAACTTATTGGAAGATCCTTGGAAAATTTGGAATCACAAATGGCAAATATGAAGGCTATTACCAAAAGCTTGACTTCAAAAAAGGCGAAGACGATATAGACCGTATCGATCGCATCTGGGATAAAGCTGAAGCTGAAAGAATTTTATCTGAAATCCAAGCCACCAAACTGGCCCTAATCAATGAAACTCAAAAAAGCAGTAAACAAGCCCCTCCTCTACTTTACGACCTGACCTCTCTTCAACGGGAAGCCAATAGCCGATTTGGAACTCCAGCGGGCATTACCTTAAAAATTGCTCAAAGTTTGTATGAAAAACACAAGGTTATCACCTACCCTCGTACCGATTCAAAAGCTCTTCCAGAAGATTACGGCCCTACTTGTAAAAAAGTTTTAGCAAATATTATCGGCCAACCCAAGCCTCATGCTGAGGCCGTATTAAAAAATAATTGGGTGAATACGGCAAATAAAAGAAATTTCAATAACAGCAAAATTAGCGACCACTTTGCCATCATTCCCACAGAAATCATACCTAATAAACTTTCTGATGATGAATTAAAGATTTATGATATGATAGTAAGGCGCTTTATTGCTGCATTTTTCCCTTCCGCTGAATACCTTATCACCACTCGCATGAGTAAAGCTGGCGAACATACTTTTAAAACAGAAGGTAAAGTACTAGTAAGCGAAGGATGGCTTGCTGTTTACGGGAAAGTTGGCAATCTCGAAGAAAGTCTTCCAGGTTTATCTGAAAAAGATGGAACTCCTCCCCAAGCTAATATCCTTGAAGCACTTATCGAAGAAGAAGAGACAAAACCCCCTGCACGCTACTCTGAGGCAACACTTTTGGCTGCAATGGAACATGCGGGGAAATTTGTAGACGATGAAGAGCTCGCTGAGGCTTTAAAAGAAAAAGGATTAGGTACCCCAGCTACGCGCGCCCAGATAATTGAACATCTCATTCGTGAAAAATATATGGAGCGTATCCAACGTGAGCTTATTCCAACAATTAAAGCTGAAAATTTGATTGAATTTTTAAAAGTAGTTAAAATCGAACAACTTACAAGCCCTGCCATGACGGGTGAATGGGAATTTAGATTGCATGAAATCGAACATCAAAAATTGAGTCGAGCAGCTTTCATGACCCAAATCGCAGACATGACCACGGACATGGTCGAAAAAACCAGAACTTTCGATGAATTTAGTATAGATACTAAAATAAGTTCCATTATCTCTCCTACCGATAATCTTCCCATGATCGAAACCTTTAGAGCTTACCGTTCCCAAGATGAAAAGCTCACTGTTTACAAAACCATGGGGAATAGAAAGTTGACCGAAGAGGAAATCAAAGAACTCTTAGAAAAAAAATCGATTGGTCCATTAGACGATTTTAAATCAAAAGCAGGCAAACCATTTTCAGCGATATTAAAACTCGACGATGATTTTAAAGTGAAATTTGATTTTGGAACTTCTGGAGCCGACTCAGGGGAACCGATAGACTATTCGCAATTCCAACCTATTTGCCAATGTCCTTTAGCCCAACGAGGCTTATGCTCTCATTCCGAAGGTATTGTTTACGCTACTCCTCAAGCTTATCAGTGCGAACATTATAAAGAACCTAATACTACGTGTACATTTCGAGTTAGCCGCACTCTTCTATCTAGAAGCATTCCAGAGGACCAATTTAAAAAACTTGTAAATGAAGGTAAAACCGACTTACTCGACAAATTTAAATCCAACAGGACAAAACGCTTCTTTTCAGCTCACTTAATTCTCAAAGAGGACGGAAGCATTGGCTTTGAATTTGAAAAGAAAGTTCCCAAAGTGAAAAAGGCTAAAGAAAAAAAAGCCCCTAAAGCTACTAAGGCCGCCAAAGCTACTAAAAAAACAGCCGGAAAAATTGAATAGTTAGAGCTAACTTAAGTAGTGACTTTTTATACAGCTTTTTTTATAAAAATCCAAATTTGATTTTTATTTAATATTATATCATTGGTTATCTCTGAAAACCTTCTGCAATGCAAAGAAGTTAAAAACCAGAAGTATTATTTCATCCTCTTGATCCTAATAAAGCTTTCAACATCTGTAATGCTAAAGCTTCTGTTTCTTTTCTTTCTTAAATCAAAACTTAAATTTTACCATATTATGATTAATGAATAAAAAATATACAAAATTTGATTTATGTTAATTTTTAATCAATATTGGTATAGTTACAGTATCTCTGGTGAGATATTTATTAATTAATAAAAAAACAAAAAAGTTATGAAAAAATCAATATTATATTTAGTATGCATACTTGGCTTAGGATTAAGCTGCGTATTTGGTGTAGAAATGGGGGATATGGGACCAAGCGCTAATAAGGAAGATAACCGTATGATCGGTCCAATGACTGAATCTCAATCTCTTTTAACTAGTTTGAAAGATTATGTGGTTGCTTATCAATATTTTAAAGCACTTGCAAGCTCGGCACCTTCTCAAGAAGCCACAAGTCGCGCGGTTGATAGAGCACAAAATATTGTACGACGTCAAGATGCATTCGTTGGCAAACTTCGTCAAACAGCACAAAGATTAAAAAATGTAAAAATTTTTAGCTCATTAAGTGAAAAAATAGAAGCTAAAAAAAATGAAAGCAATACTGAGATGCAAGCTCTTGCAAAAGAAGACCTTATGAAGGCTAATTCAAAAGATAAAAAAGAAGCAGAAGAAGGTCAAGCAATGCTTTGGGGACATATACGAAAATATCGCCACGATATACGCAATTTCCATAAAGAGCTTAGAGCCTTACATAAAAAAATACGTCATGCAAAAGCAAAAGTAGGCATGGCGGCAATGGCTATCCGCGAGAGAATAGGCGAAGACGGTGATGAGTTTACGTTCGAAGAAGAAGATGAAAATGATCAAGACTAATCAACCAATTTAAATTATCTATAAGCTTTGACTCTGAAAGCAAGTAGTCCTTTCGCAGGCTACATCTTTCAGAGTTTTTTTTAATATTTCATCTTTTTTATTGAAACTGGGTCTCAATAGCTTAATGTTAGATTAATTAATCAATTAATCAGTTTTAGACCTCGAAGAGATAATAAGCTATAAAAAGTAAGAATATGAAATTCAATATTAAAAAATTGGCCAACCGTGCAATTAATGAAGTCATTAAGATTAAGGGATTTATAAATGAAAATGACGATATTTTACGTTTACAAGAAATGGGACTTTTACCAGGAACAGAAGTTCAAATAATGCGAAAAGGTCCTTTGGGTTGGCCTTTAGAAATCAACGTTCGTGGGTATTCCTTGGCACTTAGGAAAGAAGATGCTGAACTTGTGTGTTTTGAAGACTAAGTCTTTGTGACTCTATGACGCTATGACATTTCAAAATACAGGCACACAAAGCGATATTCATGAAACGCATAGTCAAAAGGAGCTTGTTTATGCCTTAGTAGGAAATCCTAATTCTGGAAAAACAACCATTTTTAATCATTTAACCGGCTTAAAACAAAAAGTAGCTAATTACCCAGGAGTAACAGTTGAAAAAAAAGAAGGGTGTTGCTATTCACAACATGGAGAGCGCATTCGGTTGATTGATCTTCCTGGAGCCTATAGTCTTTGTGCCCGCTCACCGGACGAAGAGGTGCTTCAGCAAGTTTTACTTGGTAAAATGGAAGGCGTCGAAAAACCCGATCGCCTTATTTGCGTCTTAGATGCCAGCAATCTCGAACGTACACTTTACTTGGCAATCCAAGTAATTGAACTCGGTTACCCTACCATACTCGTTTTGAATATGATGGATGTGGTCAAGCGCCGAGGCTTATCCATCAATATCAAAGGACTTTCCTTAGCCCTAGGTGTCCCTGTAATTCCCGTTCAGGCTAATAAAAAAGAAACCCTAATTCCTTTAAGGCTACTCATGAGCAAAAAAAAAGATGACTAAGCCGAAACCTTTCAATATACCACTTTCTGGAAAATTGGAAGAAGCCTTGGTACGCATGCTTCATGCCTTACCTCAGAATTGGAGCATGGGAGAAGCCTTATTACTCCTAACAACGTCAAATAATACTAACCAAATTCAAGAGCTTAAAATGAAAGCCCTTGTTCAAGAATGGCAAGAACTCCTCAATGCAGAACTTCCCGGTTGGCGTAGTCAAATTATTCAACTTCGCTACCAATTCGTAGAATCCATTTTTCAAAAATATGTCACCCAAATAAGTGAAAAAATCAAAAGCTACTCTACACGTCTTGATCAATTTTTCCTGCATCCTATATGGGGTTGGGCCACTTTATTCCTTATAATGGGCCTACTGTTCTTCGCTATTTTTACTTTATCGGAATATCCTATGCAAGCGATTGAATTGGGTTTTAAGAAAATTTCCCTATATCTCGAATCTCTTATCCCGCAAGGACCTCTCAGAGGGTTGGTCATTGATGGTGCCCTTAAGGGCCTAGGCAGTATTATTGTTTTTTTACCTCAAATTTTTATGCTCTTTTTCTTTATAGGAATTTTAGAATCTACAGGCTATCTTCCCAGAGCTGCCTTCTTGCTTGATCGAATTATGAGTAAGGTCGGTTTACCTGGAAAAAGTTTTATCCCTTTACTGAGCTCCTTTGCCTGCGCTATTCCTGGGATCATGGCAACCCGTACGCTTTCCTCTAAGCAAGAACGTTTTGCAACGATTATGATTGCACCCTGGATGAGTTGTTCTGCAAGACTGCCTATTTACCTTATGCTGATCGGAATTCTTGTCCCTATAAGTGCTCATTCCGCATGGATTAAAACCTCCTTATTATTTGGTATTTATCTTCTAGGAATCTTAAGTGCCTTTATTCTTGGATGGATTTTTAGAAAAACACTTTTCAAGGGTAAAAATTCCACTACCCTAATGGAACTCCCCCATTTCCATTTTCCTTCCTGGAAAAATATCCTTATAGAGGTATTCCAACGCTGCCTTATATTTTTAACGCGCGCTGGGAAAATTATCTTAGCCACTTCAATTATCTTTTGGTTTTTAACAGCCTATCCCCAAACAGCTACGCTAGAAGCTCCACCATTGAATGAGAGTTATATAGGAACAATTGGCAAAATAATTGAACCCCTTATTATCCCACTTGGCTACGACTGGAAAATCGGCATAGGACTCCTAACCTCTTTTGCAGCCCGAGAATTATTTATTAGTACCATAACCATTGTCAATAAAGGATCCTTAATACTAGTTACCCCACTGACCTGCATTAGTTTGATTGTTTTCTTTATTTATGCAATGCAATGCGTTAGTACATTAGCTATTGTAAAACGCGAAACGAATAGCTGGAAATGGCCTTTATTTCAGTTTCTCTTCATGACTTCTTTCGCTTATATTGCTGCTTTTATTATCTATCAATCCGGACGCCTCTTAGGTTATAATTAGAAAATCATGAATATTTCAATTCAAAATTTTATTGTTTATACTTCAGTGATAGCTTCATCATTATACATACTTTTTGGGTTTTTTAAGAGAATTTCAATGAAGCAAACAAGTTGTAATAATGATTGCGCTTGCAAGATTAGGAAACAATTGAGCATTAAAGCCAACAAATCCTCAAAAATCTAAAAAACTTTAGTTAATTTGACTATCGGAATTTTCAATATTATTTTTAATCAGTCGAATATATAAATTAAACTATAATTATATAATTTAATTCTAAAATATTAACAATCAAAAATAAATATTATGAAAAACAAAATATCAATACTAATTACTGCATCAAGTTTATTGCTTGGATGCGCATTTACACTGAATGCAGAAAACTATCCAGATAATACAGGTACAGGTGCAGCTAATCAATCTAACGCAAGAATGAGCTTTTCGGACGTGGTGCAAGCGGGGAAAAGTTTATACAACTCTCCACAAGGTCAGCAGGCAATGAGTGCTATAAAGTCTGGGGTACAAGCTGGTGTCGCAGCCTATCAGAATCAACCCACGACCCCTGCTCAACAACCTATGAGTGATCAGTCACAACCTATGAATTAATCTCCAACTTTAAGACTTAAAAGACTTAAGAACGTTATATAATTCAAGAGAGGAAAATGCTTATTACTTCAGTTTTGAGCATTTTCCTCTTCCTTTTAGCGATTACAAAAATTAGTGAAAAATTGTTTAGTTATGCATCAATTAGCAAAAAAATAAATTCATTAAGTTGACAAACTCTATTTTTTTCTATAAAACTTTAAAAATATGAGCATACCCCAATCTTCAGGCATTTCTAATAGAAATAGAGTCGTCCCTTTTTCCACTACCAGAATTGATAGTGGCTCACACACTAGAAAAATTTTCCCTAACGTCCCTCAGCGGCCGTCTTGGTTAGTAAATTTTCAATGTTGTTGGATTCCTAATAAAATAGGACTTGCGTCCAGAAAACCCCAACAATCCAAAGTCTTAAAGTTAAATATTAAGCCTCACGTGGATTTTTCAAATCTTTTTTTTCTAGAGAAGAAAAGAATTGAGACTGAAATGCGATGTTTATTTAACTTTTTAACAAACACGGATGTTTTTGCAAAAATTAATTTAATTGATAAATTAAATTTTAAAATCACATCAGGAGAAATCACAACAGTAGATCAATTAAAATTATTCTTCGATAAAGCCAAGGAACTTGCCGAATGCATGAAAGTCTATTTACTCAAAAACGAGTATAGCGAAAATTTCATGCGCAAAATTTCATTTGAGGTTTTTGAAAAAGGTTTCAATCCCAAAAACCAAAAAGATGGAATAAAAAATAGTCTTCCTACCTTTTTTGCAAATAATGAATAAGGTATTTTAATCCTCCTTCTAACGTATCGAATTGACCATCCAGTTGCGCCTCAAAACAATCATTGAGGATTTTCCTAAACTCTTTCCCAGGAACAAGTCCCAGTTCGATAAGATGCCTCCCTAAAATCAGGGGTTTAGGAGCTTGGTCAACCACTTTTAGAAGTTCACCTTGATCTTCAAACCACTTAAGTCCAATCAAAAATTCACTTTTATCTTTAGGTGGAGACCCTCCCATATCTGCACTTACAACTCTTATTAATCGATCAATACGTCCCACTTTATTGGCAAGTCTTCTAATTGCCCCACTTCCCGCTTGCGTTTTATAAAGCTCAACGGGCCGCATATGTGTTTCTACTAAAAGGAGAACAGCTTCTATTAATGCTTTCGCATCTGTCATTCGCCTTAAAAATTTATCAGCAATCGGCACTCCTGCTATATCATGTCCTGGAGACCGAATTCTTCCCTCATCATCTCTGATAGTCGTTACGGGTTTACCCAAGTCATGACATAAAACTCCAAGTCCAACTATCAAGTCTTCCCACTCATCATTGATCCGTTCTCTTGCAAATTCGTCCATACAATGCAGTGTATGCAGCCAGACGTCGCCCTCTGGATGCCACTGAGGATCTTGTTCACAATTTATAAGTGCTTCTAGTTCAGGATAATAACGAATCCATCCACAGTCTTTTAAAAACTTTAATCCAATAGAAGGCGTTTTACCTTTGATAATAAGTTTTTTCCATTCTTCAAAAATGCGTTCTTTAGGCAAATTTTCAGGTTCTATGGTTTTACAAAGTTCAAGGGTTTGGGTATCAACTTTTAAGTTAAATCTCGCTAAAATTTGCATTGCCCGCAAAACTCTTAAGGGATCTTCACTGAATTTATTACTCACATGTCTTAAGATTCCTTTAGCCAAATCATCTTGCCCTTTAAAGGGATCGATCAATTCCTGCGTAAGAGGATCCCATGAAATTGCATTAATTGTAAAATCTCTTCGGGAAGCAGCTTCTTCAAAAGAAAGATAAGGATCCCCTTCTATGTGAAATCCCTTATGTCCGATTCCTTCCTTGGATTCCTTTCTAGGAATGGATACATCAACCTCAATCCCTTTTAATTTTAACACACCAAAAGCTTTACCTATCTTTATAATTGGAAAATGTCCTTTCAGTATATTTTCCAATTTTTCTGGCAAGATTCCAAATACTTCAATATCTATATCTTTAGGATTTAACCCCAGTAAGGCATCTCTAACCCCTCCTCCTACTAGCAATGCTCTTCCTCCATTTATTTTAACTTCCTTAGCAATCGTCAAGCAGACTTGCTTTAATTCCTCAGTTAAATAAGGGAAAATAATCATAAAAGGCTTTTAAACAAAGAAATAATCTTCAAGCATAAAACATAAAGTATGATAGATCGGCAAATGCAATTCCTGAATTTTATAGACTTCAGTGGCAGGCGCAAAAATACAGATATCCACTAAGTCTTTAATTTTACCTCCCGACTTTCCGGTAAGCGCTATGGTATGCATACCTTTTGCTTTTGCTACCTCTACTGCCAATAACACATTTCCAGAGTTCCCAGAAGTCGTTATGGCCAAAAGACTATCCCCCTGTTGGCCCAAACCCCATGTCAGCTGTGCAAATGTATAGCGCCCATCACAGTCGTTATTATAGGCTGTACCTAAAGCATTAAAAACAGTTAGAGGGATGGTTGGCAAAGCCCCTTGCAAGTTTTCCGCAAGGCTTTTTCCCAATCTTTTTTTCCATTCGTCTGAAAGAGGTCGCGGCTGACCAAACCCTTTTAATAGTTCCCCTGATATATGATCTGCATCCGCAGCGCTCCCACCATTCCCACATATAAGAAGCTTTTTCCCATTGCGATACGTTTTTACCAATTGTGTGAATGCTGCCAAAATATCGTCCTTACATACCTTAAGTTGCGGATATCTTGCAATACATTCATCCAAAAAGGCATACGTTTTTTCCTTTCCTATTGATTCTAAAATCATAATCGTTAACTCTAGTAAACACATGCTAGAAGTGCAAATGAAAAATAGAGTTCTTGCATAAATGTAATAATTTGGCAGAAGCCGCAGTATACATGGGGTACATGAAGACCTCGATCAAATTTTTGACGCCGCTAGCGAGTAAAAGACTGCGGTTATGCAAAGAAGTCTAATGAAAATTGGTTTGCTCTTTTCCCTACTGCAGTTAACAGTCAATTAAAATTCTTTTTTCTATGGGCAATTCTTTTGGAAAACTTTTTTCTGTGACCACTTGGGGCGAAAGCCACGGACCTTCAATCGGCGTCGTTATTGATGGCTGCCCTCCCCTACTTCCTTTAAATGAAACAGATATTCAGCAAGATCTTAATCGACGACGTCCGGGCCAAAGTAGCATTACTAGCTCACGCAAAGAATCGGATCTTATTCATATTGTCAGTGGCGTCTATCAAGGCAAAACACTTGGCACACCCATCGCCATGTTCGTAAAAAATGAAGATCCCAAACCAGAAGATTATTCCGAGCTACTCGACCTCTATCGCCCTTCACATGCCGACTTTACTACTCAGGCAAAATATGGTATTCGCAATCCCTACGGCGGTGGCCGTTCTTCCGCTCGAGAAACAATTGGACGTATTGCTGCGGGTGCTATTGCAAAAAAAATTCTTAATCATATTAATAATATAGAAATAAGAGCTTATGTTGAGTCTATTAATATTATTAAAATGCCATTCTTAGATCATTTTCCTTCAGTGGAAGAAATTGACGCCTCTTCAGTTAGATGCCCCGACCCAGAAACTGCAAAGGCAATGGTTGAGTTGATTCAAAAGGTTCAAGAGGAAGGAGATTCTCTAGGTGGAATCATTCTTTGTCGAATTCGTAATGTCCCAATAGGACTTGGGGAACCTGTTTTTGATCGCCTTGAAGCTGATTTAGCAAAAGCTATGCTCTCTATTCCTGCAACTAAAGGATTTGAAATTGGTAGCGGCTTTGCAGGCACTCAAATGAAAGGTTCTGAGCACAATGACGTCTTTTATCAGAAAGATTCTGGGATTCGAACCCTTACTAACTTCTCTGCTGGAATTCAAGGTGGTATCACCAATGGCGAAGAAATTTACTTTCGAGTTGCTTTCAAACCCACAGCAACTATTTTAAAAACTCAAAATACTGTAAATACAAATGGCAATCCTGTTCAATTCCAAGGTCAAGGTCGCCATGATCCTTGCGTTCTCCCAAGAGCTGTACCTATTGTCGAAGCTATGGCTGCTTTAGTTCTCGTAAATCACTGGATGATTCATCAAGCTCGATCTTTAAAATTGACATCGGACCGAGTTTAACATATTTTATTAATACGTTATATTATTTATGAATTTTGCGAAAACAGTTTGCACTGCCGGCTTTGCTATGTTTACCATGTTCTTTGGAGCAGGCAATCTTGTTTTTCCTTTATTACTTGGTACTCAAACATCTGGAAATACTTTCAGTGCCATAATAGGATTAACTATTACTGGCGTTATTATGCCCTTTCTAGGCCTCATTGGCGTTATTTTATATGATGGCAATCATTCTAATTTCTTTAAAGGCATTGGAAAAATTCCCGCTATACTATTAGTTTTTTGTCTACTTGCCATATTAGGCCCTTTAGGGGTCGTACCTCGCTGCATCATTGTTGCTCATGGTGCTGTAACTTCTTTTTATCCTGATCTTTCCTTAGGAGTTTTTAGCTTCCTGTTTTGTCTTTTGACCCTAGTTCTTATTTGGAATCACGATAAAATTGTCCCTATTATGGGTCGTATTCTCACTCCTTTTTTCTTATTTGGAATCCTAGTTATTATCATTGCGGGTCTTTTTTTTGCAGAAGGTTCTCATCTTCTGTCCGACTTTTCGAGTTCTCAAGCTTTTAATATTGGTCTCACTAATGGCTATCAAACAATGGATCTTTTAGCCGCTTTCTTCTTTTCTACTACAATTGTTGCCTATATTCGAGCTAATATGAATTCAGAGGCTAGTCCAAAAACTCTTTTAAAACTCAGTTTTGCTGCAAGCATCATCGGAGCAGGTCTGATCGCCACTATTTACATCGGTTTTGTTATTTTGGGTGCTAAGCATTCCTTAACCCTCAGCGAGGTTCCCGCACAGCAAATGTTCTCGATCATCACCGGCCATGCCCTTGGCCCATTTGCTGTACCCATTGTTGCAATAACGATAACTTTAGCTTGTATTACTACAGCTGCTATTCTAGCTCTGCTTTTTGCCGATTTTACGAACCAATACCTTTTACGCTTTAAATTGGGTAAACGTCAATGCGTTATCATAACATTAGTCCTTGCATTTTTTATCTCCCTCTTAGGCTTTAACTCACTCAGCTCCTGGATAGGTGCCATCCTTCAAATCGCCTATCCTGCCCTTATTGTTCTTACTTTGACAAATATTGCAAATAAGATATGGAACTTTTCTTATTTGAATCGTATTGCTTTTTGGATGACTATCATTGTGAGTACTACTTATTTTACTTTAAAATAACCAACGAAATGAAACAATTTTAAATCGCCGACCAAAGCGTTTATTGATTTGGCTTAAATTCTCTTGCCTATCTTTCGGTCCATTTTTCCTATCCATATACTCCGGAACCCGCTGTACAAGCACTTCACAACAAGCTTGTTTTTTTTTATCCTTTGAAAACATCTTTCCTCCTGATTCTCCCGTAACTCGTATATTAAACGTGTCCGATCTCACTCCTATCCGATCGCCAATAAGATCCAGAATCTCATATTGATGAAGAGAAAGCCCACATTCATTCAGTGCCGATTGAATAACACCACACTGACTATAAATCCCACCATCCACTCGTCTATTAATAAACTCTCCCAAAGTTTTAAATGGACCCCTCACTGCTACCTGATTTGCTATCTCCTTTGCCACCTGCTCAATAGTTTCTTTTTTTAAGCAATATGGCGACTTTCCTAACCCACTAAGCATTTGGGCCCAACTTTCTTTAGACGTCGAATTAACATTAAATGCTTCTCTAACAAGAACTTGTTCCTCAAATAAAACTTTATTGTCTCTAGTATTATTTCTAGAAAGCTGAAAAAAACCATTTTTTTCTCGATTTCCTGAAATATAATAACTATCCCATAAAGCCTTATTCAAATGGTAAGAAAGATCATATAAATAAGGGACATCATTTCTATCTTGGCTATCCTCAATATAATTATTCTTAAATGAATTCCCAAAGGCAAATCCTGGGCCATTTTCATGTAATCCTAAATTGCAATGACTCAATGCACATAATGAATTCCAGTCTTTTGGAAAACTAAATATGCTTTTATTACTCAATTGTTTTTTGCCAATAAATAATTTCCTAAAACTATCATAATCCTTAATATCGCACAAAAATGCTTTATGATTAAAATCTGACTTTTTTAAAAATGCATTTATATTATTATCATCGATCCAAATAATTTGACTTCTTGGATTAGAATTCACTAACAAATCCTCTGTTATTATATTTTCAAAAATAATAGCAAATAAAGGATACTCCTGTGAATTGTTTATGATATTTGGATTATTAATTTGAGAATTTCCATTAAATTTAAGTTCTTTAATCTCTTGAAAAATCAACTGCGGCTCTTTCCTCAAACACAAAGAAAAAGTATATTCCAAATTCCCACCTTCTCCCCAACTTACAGAATCCACTTTTTGGACATTTCTTTGACTCGTTTTGGGCTGAGAAGAGTTAGGCTGAAAAGACGCAGAACCCTCATCCTTTTTCGTTTGCGAATTTGTTTGTCCACTTTGTCTTTTAAAAACATTCACTTTGGGCGGCGTCTTCCCTCCTCCCCTCATCTTAGAAATTTCCTTTTCTTCCACTTTTGCTTTAGGCTCTGGATTCTCTTCTTTCGGCTCACTTTTTGCGTATACAAAATTCGGTTTATCATGGTCCATACGTCCACCACCTTGCAATGGACTTCTTATACTATCGACTACGTAATTATTAATATTTGCATTTTCTATTAAAAGATTCCCATTTTTGATATCTAAATTACTTTTATATCCATATAATGAAAAACGTTTAACCTCTCCTGCTTTAAAACTACTTTTAATAATACTTAAAAAAATAGATCTATTGTAAGGAGAAACTAAACTTTGTTCACAATTTAATCTACATCTTTGATTTTCATTTAAAAAAATAATATTATCGCTACGGTGAATATCACTTTTTTTATCATCAATTCTGCGTGAAGCTATTTCAAACAAATATTCCTCAAAATTCAAATCAAGGGCATAAGGATTCCAAAGATCCACTGTTAAGAAATACTGAATATCCATGTTGGGATGAAATCCTGCATTTTCATCTCTATAAAGAATAGGTCTCAGGGCAAATTTAATCCCAATTATAATCGGTCCAACTCCGTGGGTTACTGTTATTGGATCCGTAGTTTCTCGAACAATCGCTTTGTGTTTTCGATCTAATAGCTCACTTTTACGAACACCAACAGGTTTTATTTTATCTGAACCAGTTCCACATGCTTTGCTTAGTTTGTAAAAACTCTTTACAATTCCCCATTTTGGCGAAAAAAGCATATCTTTAATAATGGGATCAGAATCCCTTACTACTTGATTATCAATGAGATATTCAGTCAAATTTTGTCTCAATCCTCCTTCTGCTACGTTGCAGAGTACTGCCAAAGAATTATTCCCGGAAGAAAGAGACAAATCTTCAATCATATACGAGTAACTCCCTTCATCATTTCCTTTTTTATCCAATATCCTTCCTGGATTTTGACTTTTAGTTTCAATTTCCCGAACAATATCAGGTCCCAACTTTTTTTGCAATTCCCCTAATGCAATATGCAAGCCAATAATAGCATTCGCTTTCGCCTTCTTTTTGCTTAATCCAGTATCGTAAAGATAAAAATCCCATTTTAACAAAACTGAGATACTAAGAACCAAAGCCAATAAAAACCCTATAAAAAGAAGTGCTGTAATCAGTGCAAATCCTTCCTTTTTATAAAAAAAATGCATTTATATAAGAATCATCAATCCATAGCATTTGTCGATACAAAAAGATACTTTAAAAATTTGATTTTTACGAAAAATTAATTTATATATAAATTATGAAAAAAATACATATAGTCTTATTTTTACTTATTTTTACATTTTTTGTAAATGAAGTTTTTATTTTTGGTCAATCAAACAGATTAGGTAATGAATACGATCCTAATTATAAAGAATATAATAAAGCAATTGGTAATTTAGAAAAATCTTATACATCAACAATTGATGCGAACGAAGCCTATGATAAACCTGTTGAAGGAAAACTGCTGAATTATTATAGAAATGAATTAACGTCAAATCCTGGCGAGGATCTTGAATCCAGAATTGCAGATTTACAAAATGTTTTGGATAAAACAACGGACATGTTTTGTACAGTTGATGAAGACGTGTTAAATGATCAATTAGTAGACTTAAATTTAGCTTTCACTCAATTGAAATCCAGTCCCAATCCACCTGCAAACTTGGGAAATGAAATCAACAGCAAGGAACAGGCTTTACGCCAAAATATTATTAAAGCAATAGATAGTGTTTTGAAATCAAATGGTGCTTGTAAAAGTAATCCTAATCCTTCTGAAATTATGGGATTAAAGGACTACTAATTCAATACAAAATAATAAAAAATTAAATATAATTAATAATTAGTAATATTGATTTATTAATATTTAGTGCTATATTTAAGTGTATGAATAATTTTATTGATTTCACAAAAAGCACTTTTAATGGTATTAAAACCATAGCCAGTTATAGTTTTCAATGGCTTGCATACATTGTCACTCTTGGTCACGCAGAATACCCGCGAGTAAAGAGCGATAAACATCCTTCACCTGTTACTGGTCCTACTCGATTACAAAATAGAAAGGTAGTAGAAGCCGAAAGAAAGAGAGAAGTTATAGCTGATGAATTTTTTGGTTCTTTAAAAAAGATTTATGGTGAAGACCACGCCATCAATTTTTTGCTATCGCCAGAATATAAGGCATATTTGGATGATACTAACGCTTTTGCATCTATTAAATATTACTATCAAAAATATGTTGCAAGAGGATTTCTAGAAACAATACAGGATAAAGATGCATTTATGAATTCTCCAGAATTTAACCGCTTCTTGATTAGTGATCCAATAAATCCGAGTGATACAGCAGCATATAACCCATTTGCAACACAAAAGATAGTGGTAGCAGAAACAATAGATCAAGTCTATGCTAAGTATCAAGCTTCAATAGCACAACAAAAGGAAGAAAAATTGCAAGCATTCACAAAAGATGTACAACGTTTTTTTATTGAAGAAGAAGGCGTCAATGATCCTGAATCTGAAGTCAAAAAAGCATTTATGGAATCTAAAACTTATACCGATCTTGTTGATAGATTAGGATCAGACTTATCTTTCTCACCAACTCTAGCTGATGTAAAAAGAAAATACAAAGAATACAAAGAAAATCTTCCATTGGAAAATCAAAAATTATTGGATAGATTTAAGGATAAATATGAATTTATGAGCTCTTATGAGTATAAGAGTATTAGCAAAAAAGAAATTTTACTTCCTAAGCATATAATAGAAGCTCATAATAACTACCAAAAACGAATTGAGCGTGAAACTGCTATAAATGCCTATATGGAGTCACTAAAAAAAGATATGTGGGATCGATTTGATGATTTCATTGCATCTAAAGAATATAAAAATGTTATTCAAAATCCTTTCCATTCTTTGGAAGCATTAAAAAATGGGGTTGAGCAATTTGAAAAGAGAAACTTTATCGAAAACCTTCCTGATACTGACAAAGCTTTCTTACAATCTGAACCTTATAAAGAAATTACTGCTAAACAATTTGCGACCTCCCGCGAAATAACTGATGCTTATAAGAACTTTCGCCTTCAAAAAGAAAACGAAATAGCGATCGAAAGAGAGAAATACTTAGAAACACTAAAAGCTCAATTAAAAAAAGAAACAGGCAATGATGATTATTACAATAAGTTTCTAGCGTCGAAAGAATTTAGAGAAGTGTGGTTATCGACAATCGATAAGACTGCAGAGAACGTAAAACAAGCTTACGAAAATTATCAGACAAATAACCCAAGACCATGGGGATGGTTTGGATTCTAATGAAAATCAATCCTTACTTTGTATTGATAAAAAGGGATGAGTAATAATAAATAGTGCAAAAAGTACAAAGTCTAGGTTGACAGACTATTAAATTATCCTTTTACTGTCCTTTATTGCACTATGAGCTTAAATTCTTCAGAATCAGCATTCCAGACCAGACCTAGAGTCCAAGATTTAGAAATCAAGGATGCTGATATCATTTTCAACACCGTCTGGAATGAATTAGCAGCTGAACTAGGGGTCGAAAAAATGCGTTTCCCCAAGGAAATTTTCTGGCTAAATGGAGCTCCTGGTGCAGGAAAGGGGACCAACACCCAATTTATTATGCAGAACCGGGATTTCACTGGTGCTCCAATTATCATTAGTGCACTTCTTACCGGTGACGAAGCCAAAAAGCGTATGGATGCCGGACTACTAGCTGGCGATAGAGAGGTGCTCACCCTCCTTCTACGTAAACTTCTTGACCCTGCCTATGCCAACGGGGCTGTTGTTGATGGCTTTCCCAGAACCAAAGTCCAGGTAGAATGTCTAAAACTTTTTTACAATAAACTACTGCACTTACGTTCAATAGCTAGTGCAAAGCATAAAGCTAAAAATCATATTAGAAAACCTCACTTTCATATCATTGTTCTCTTCATTGATGAATCCGAAAGTGTTAGACGCCAACTCAATCGAGGGGCTAAGGCTATCGAAAAAAATAAAGAAATCGAAGCTTCAGGAGTAGGCCAACCTTGCAACATCCGCCGAACAGACTTGGATCCCGAGGCAGCGCGCAACCGTTACCGTACCTTCAAGGAAGTTACTTATGACGCCCTTCAAAGCCTCAATGAAGTCTTTCACTACCATTATATTAATGCTTGCGGTACAATCACCGAAGTTCAAGATCGCATTATCGATGAATTAAAATATCAAAGCTCATTGGAACTGAGCCAAAGTACTTTCGATCGTCTTTCAAAAATTCCTCTAGCTAGCCATATTGCACGTCATGCCCGTCAGCAACTTGTTCATCGCTTGGATGATTATGAAGCAGAGCACGCCGAGCTTTTTGAAAAAGTAGTTAATTTTATTGAAGTTAAATTTATGCCTGTCATCCACAGACATGCCATTTCCGGGAACGCTATCATCAATACTGAAGAAGCTGTTTTTAACGATCCTATTGCACTAGCTATGCTTATTGATATTTTTTCAGAACGCGGTTATCATGCCGTAATAGATGTACGTCAAAAAGAAGTTCCTGAAAGCTTTGATCCTAAGACTTTTAAAATTAATACAAAAATGAAAAAAGTTTTTCGGATTCTTTTAAAATTCCAAGGCTCCGAAATACGCCGTGGACGATAGTCTTTTAATTCTGTATTCTTATGGATCCTCGTTATAATCAATTAGCTCATATTTTAACGAACTTTTCTATCCGGCTTAATGTCAATGAAAATGTTCTCGTAGATGCTCGCGATGTGGATGATCAGATCATTATCGCAATTGTTCAAGCTATTCGCAATTGCAAAGCTATTCCCTTTGTAATTATTAAAAATGGTTTAGTAATGCGGGAACTCATCAAGGAAGGTTCTGATAAAGAATATGTACAGTGGAATGAACTCGAACTGGCAATGATGAAAAAAATGGATGCCTACATTGCGTTACGAGGTTCTAATAACATATTTGAGTTTTCTGATGTGGGTCCTGATCACATGAAAGCATTTATCAAAGCCCTAAAACCCACTCAAGACTGGCGAGTCAATAAAACAAAGTGGGTAGTTCTACGCTGGCCAACATCTTCCATGGCTCAGCAATCTCAAATGAGCACCCAAGCTTTTGAAGATTTTTACTTCAAAGTATGCACTCTAGACTATTCTAAAATGATTCCTGGGATGAAAGCTCTCAAAACGCTCATGGAAAAAACGGATAAAGTTCACATCACAGGTCCAGGAACTGACTTACATTTTTCAATAAAAAACATACCTGCAATCGCCTGCGGCGGCCAATTTAACATCCCAGATGGTGAAGTATTTACTGCACCTGTAAAAAATAGTGTCAATGGGTACATCACTTACAATGTGCCCAGTCTTTATGAAGGTTGCTCCTTTGATAATATCTATTTCGAATTTAAAGACGGCAAAATCATTAATGCCACTTCCAATAATACTATACGTTTAAATAAAATTTTAGATTCTGATAAAGGGGCTCGTTATGTGGGCGAGTTTGCAATAGGTTTTAATCCCCATATTCTTGAACCCATGAGGGATATTTTATTTGATGAGAAAATTTCCGGCTCCTTTCATTTCACTCCCGGCCAAGCCTATGAAGATGCTGATAATGGCAATAGATCCCAAGTTCACTGGGATCTTGTCAACATACAAAGAGCCGATTACGGAGGAGGTGAAATTAAATTTGATGGAAAAGTCATCCGCAAAGATGGCCTATTTCTCCCTTCAGCTTTACAAAAATTAAATCCCGATTATCTTCTCAAATAAAAACTTAATGGAAGAAAAGGAAAATCAAACTGTTTTCTTTACCGTACCCCTAGGAATAATTCGAGAACGAGCTGACAAAGTTCTAGCATCCCATTTTACTGATCTTAGCCGATCTCAAATTCAACGCACCTTTGAAAAACTTAATGTAAAGCGTGCTGGTCAGGTCATAGACAAAAAAACTCCTTTGAGTGAAAATGATGTCATTGAGATAGAATTTTTAAAGCCAAAAGCAACTCAAATAAAACCCGTCGACATTCCACTAGAAATTCTCTATGAAGATGAGGATATTTTAGCTATCAATAAAACTATTGGCATAATAGTTCATCCAGGAAGCGGCACAGGCGAAGATACTTTAGTACATGCCCTACTCCATCACACAAAAGGTAAGCTTGCTCTAGCAGGCGGAGAAGAACGTCCAGGAGTTGTCCACCGGCTAGACAAAGAAACAACAGGTGTCATGCTTTTTGCCAAAACGGATCAAGCCTATTTTAAACTGATCAAGATGTTCTCAGAAAGAAAAGTTGATAAGGAATATTTAGCCCTCGTTGCCGGTGTGCCTCATTTAAAATCAGGATCCATAAAAACACCCATAGGCAGAGATCCACGAGTCCGTGTGAAAATGGCAGCAGTACCTAATGGACGTCCAGCTCATACTGATTGGGTTCTAGAAAAATCCTTTCCTGCTTCAGCACTCCTAAGATGCTATTTACTTACTGGACGTACCCATCAAATTCGAGTCCATTTATCGTCTATCAATCATCCCATATTAGGCGACTTAACTTACGGATATCGGTTTAAAAAAGAACATGGCATACAAGTCGACCGCGTCATGCTTCATTCTGAACGTATCACTTTTACTCATCCTGTAACAAAAAAACAATTACAAATTATCGCACCTGTACCAAAAGATTTTAAAGATTATATATATCATATGAAGATCGCATGATATCATAATAACAAATTAAAGAATGCCTGGTTTTGATTCAAATACTCCTTCTTTAGAAATTATTAAACAGTACCATATCTTGCCTTTAAGTGAAGATACTTTAACAATCACTCTTGGCGTAACTCAAAATTTTGATAGAGAAAAACAAGAATCTTTAGAGTTTATTTTTGGAAAAAGAATTAAAACGATCATCGTTGATGAAAATCTTATCCAAAGTACTCTAGACCAATACTCCCTTCCTCCTCCTTTGCCCTTAAATAATATCAAGGAACAAAATAACGAACAAAACATTGAACAAAAAGTCACTGATATTATTAATAAAGCCATTTCTCAAGGAACATCTGACATTCACTGGGAACGTCATGAAGAAGAAGATTTATTGATTAGATATCGCATCGATGGACAGTTACATAAAGTCGATTTGCAAGATCCTTCGTTTTCCGGACTTAAAATAATTTCCCATCTTAAAATAATGGCACATTTGAATATCGACGAGAAACGTCTGCCCCAAGATGGGCGGTTTCATTGGAGTTATAATGATAAGAAATACGATTTGCGGGTTTCCTCTTTGCCAACGATACATGGGGAGAATTTGGCCACAAGAATTCTAGACCGAAAAGATCTTAATTTAAATATCCAAGAACTCGGTTTTCAACCTAAAGAATGGGAAACTCTGGAAGCCCTTCTTAAAAAACCTAATGGATTGCTACTCGTCACAGGACCTACAGGTTCGGGAAAAACAACTACTCTTTATTCTGCCTTAAATTATAGAAGCCAATTCAATGAGAAAATTATAACGGTTGAAGACCCAATTGAATATGAATTTGATCATTTTGCCCAAATCCCAGTTCGTTCCCAAATTGGCATGACTTTTGCTAATGCACTAAGGGCCATATTACGTCAATCACCCAATACCATAATGATTGGAGAAATCAGAGATACAGAAACTGCTCAAATAGCCATTAATGCTGCATTAACAGGTCATCTAGTTCTCTCTACATTACATACCAATGATGCTATTTCAGCTATCTACCGACTAAAAGACTTAGGACTAGAAATCTACCAAATTGCTTCCGTCTTACAAGGCGTTATTTCACAGAAATTAATCAGAAAGCTATGTGAATTTTGTAAACAAGCTTATAAACCTACTCACGAAGAACTCTCTTCATTAAATTTCTTAGAACAAGAAATTGATCAAAAAGTCTTTTACAAAGCTAATGGATGCAAGCACTGTCACAACTCAGGATTTAAAGGAAGATTAGCATTATTTGAAATTTTACCCATTACACAAAAATTAAAAGAATTAATTAATTTAACTCTAAATCCTCAAGATTTAAAAAATCATACAGCCACCTTAAGTTTATCGACTCTTAAAGAAAATGGTAAACAAAAAATTCTTCAAGGACTTACCACTATCGAAGAAATTTTAGCAAACATAATACCTTTCTAATTTGGTATGAGGTTTCTAAGAAACATAGGCTTCATAAGCTGGTACACTGATTAATGTTTTTGATGGCAGTATATAAGCAGTGAGTGAACCTCCATAGACACAAGCTGTATCAATCCCCAGTGACCATGTTCCTCGTTCAACTTCATTTTTTATAGGAAGATGTCCATAAACAACATAAGGAGGGCCCTGCCATAGGTCACTCCAAAGTGCATAGTGCGGATATTTAGATCTTTTTTTAGGTTTACCATCAGGACTGACAACCTGAACATTACAAACAATATCACTCGATTGCTTCTCCCATGGAATATTAGGCAAAAATCCTCCATGCACAAAAACAGTATCATACTCCTTTATATAATAAGTAGGAATCATTTTCTCAAAAAAATTCCCAATCTTCCTGCCTTAAAATCTTAAGAGTCTCATAATCATAATGTTTCAGAACTGACTTATCTCCGATTAAATGAAAATTTAAAAGACGCTGTTCATG
>JABDAI010000004.1:35756-58752 GCA_013289195.1 Verrucomicrobiota bacterium | reverse complement strand
TCTTCTACTAATACGATCAAACCACAAAATGGAGGCGCAAGAAAATTCAAGGGTTAATCTCGCGAGTTGACCAAGCTCAAAATCTTTTTGTTTTCTATGGCTCGAAATATAATGTCGAATAAATCTGAAGCTAAACTAATATCCCTTTTTTTCTTGGCATAGTGAAAGAATACCTCAACGCTATAAGCTAAACATTTAATATCATAAGCATTAAAATCACTCAGCCCTTTTAATTCGTATTTTATGTGAATAAACAAATCGCGAAGTGTCTGTGCAAGTAAGGATTCAAACATTTCATATGATTGGTTATTACACCAATGTAGTGCACATGCTGCATTGGATGATAAAGTAGACAAATCTTGGGCATTCCAAGAATGCCAATCCTTCCTGCCATTTTGAATGTTCTCAAATAAAGCCTGTAATGTAATTTTTGCTAGACATTGAAATTCTTGCTCGTTACTTGCTGTTAACATCTCTTTTGCATAACAGCTTAAATTATTTTTTGCCCTTGAATCAAATTGTTCACCCATTCTATGACGGTGCAGTATTTCATGGAACACACAGCGCAATAGTTCAACAGCAGAAAAATTAAGAGTTTCTTTTTGCCTCTTACGACCATATTTATGTAAATTGGAAGCACATTTTGCTATTGAGCAAAGAGCTTCTATAGGAAATTCTCTTAACGCTTTTGAACCTCTTCTAAATACTTCTTCAAATACTTCATCTATAATACTAGTGGCAATCTCTAATAAGCACTGATTATCGATTTGTTTTCCATACTCTAACAACGCTTCTGCACTATGCGCTACATTCGCAATAGTTCTATCATTAAATGTTTTCACTAATGCAATCAGCTTTGCTTTAAATCGATTCAGTAGAGCTGTATCAATAGTTGTTTCTCCCTCTATAAGAGCTTTTATCATGTACGAAAAGATTGCCGTCATGTGAATAGCATTAAAGTATGGCTTCTCATTCTGGCCATTAAATAAATACATAACCTGTGAAAATGATGTGCAACCTCCGATCATGCTTGTAAGCAATGGGGCATCAATATCTTCACTGGCTTTTCTCCATCTTTTCCCATCAAATTTTTCTACTTTTTGAACATGTTTTTTACTTATTTCTGTACTGCCCAAATTAAAATCGTAGTTGCCAGTTCGAAAATTCTTTCTAGACGAGACATCTCTTTGAACTCTCTTTAATTTCCATTCAGGTATTTCACTTTTGCCATTTTTCGAAGCGGTTATTTTTATATTCATTTTATTTAGTTAATTTTATTATAAGAAATTACTTATTTTTGAATATTGATATGTCAATTAAATTGTCTCAAATCTGAAAAAATATATCCACAATGTGTCATTCTAAGAGTTTAAGAAATAAGTCTAAAAAAACCGATCTTTAATTTTAAGAATTTCCAAAAATAAAGTTAGAGTTTATAATTATAAATAATATTAAGCATCAGTCATTACAATGAGGGTCGTGATAGTCGATGAGATCTTGAACGATATACTGTCTTTTTTTAAAATCGGTGCAGGGATGAATGCATTTACAGTTAGCGCCGTGTTTGAGGAAGCAATCCTGTTTTTTATGAAACCCAAAAAGCGTAGAAAGATCAGCTGATTCACCAATAAAAATTGGATCTAAAGTAAATTTCCCATTAGGCAATTTATAACGCCTAGCGATGAGGTAGACGCCAGCGAAACCTTGATTAAATAGAGTTTCGCTAGAATAAACATCAAATTTGTAGTTTGCTCCGGATTCGCCGCCTAGGGAAGTTGTAGATAATTTGTTCATCGCATGTTGTGATATTGACAATGTACCATATTTCTTGAAAATATGAAACATAAATGAACAATTTTATTATGGTCAACAAAAAATTTTTTCTGATATTTTTAATTACTATTGGATATTTATCGTCTTTGCAAGGAACGGAAATTGGCAAGAAGGAAATCTTAATTGTAGATTTTGGAATGAATGCTAGGGGTTTGCATATAGGATCTGAGTTTTCTAAAATCTTAAATTCTGAAAAGCACAGTAGCCTTTTGACAGAAAGTTTAATGAATGAGTTGGCAAAGGATCCTTATTTTAAGAAGGTTGAGCAATTGAAGATTGAAAATTTGAGAAGTGAAGGTGACTCTAAACCTCTGATAGCTGAATTACTCAAAAACGAAAAGGCGAAAGAAAGTGAATATTTAGTTGTTATTGAAATCGAACAAATAGAATTAAGTAAAAAGAAGGATAAAAGAATTAAACCAACGACGAATGATGAAACAGCAGATGGGGAAGTCGAGGAATTTGAAGAATTAAAAGGACGTTATGTCGTAAATTTGAAAATCGTTGATGTAAATACAGCAAAGGTGATATACGCTGATAAGGTTTCGCAAATGGAAGTTGAATGTATTAATGAGGATGAAAAAATGACGATGGAGTCATTTTTTAAAAATCTGGAAAAAAACCTCTTGAAGCAATTGAAAACCAGAATCTTTGAAACGATCCGGCCTATAAAAGTTGCTCGAGTCTACCAAGGATATGCCTATTTAGAGCGAGGTGGAATAGATATGGATGCTAGTTTAAAAGTTGGAATGAAGATGGGCGTTTTTATTCCCTCCAGGCCAAGTGTTGATGTAAAGACCGGTGAAATTATTGGAGATATGGAGTATATGATTGGAGAACTGCAAATTATTGAAGTTTTGCCTAAAAGCCTTAAGGTACGAATTATGAAATATTCAAGGCCTGTTGAAGTCGGTTTTATATGTAGAAGAATTTTCGAAACAGAGAATAAGAAATGTTCAAAATAATAAGATGTTTGAAATCAAAGAGTTAGGCTGTTTGATTTTTAAATAAACGTTCTTTTAAATATCCGTTGAATTTTGAAAAATATTACTAAGTGTGGTAGTTTAACTCATGAATATGAGAACAAATACTAAAAGGAATATTTTTTTAACAATCATGTTAGTATTAGGTACTTTCATGATTTTGGCTACACAAATATTTGGAGCAGAAGAAGAGAAACCAAGAAATCTATATTTTCTTTTAATTATGCAAGGTGAAGGCAGTAGTTTACCTGTAGAAGACAAGGAATTGCTTATGAAGAATTTTACTGCTGGTGTTAATGGGTCAATGGCAGAGTTTGTACCGGGTAAGAGTAGTTCCACCCATAAATTCTTTAGATTTGGACCTTATAACAAAGAGGATACCTATTATATTGAATATAAGGATGAAAAGACAGGAAAACAATATACATATGATTTTCACTTAACTCCTGCTGCATTAAAACAGATTGATGCTAAAGTAGGAGGCAGAGGTTTTCCATGGTATACTATTGTAAGGACTGGTGAGGAGCAAGATTGCAGTGATGGTCCCTGTATAGTGGTAACGTTTATTATAGCGACAAATCCTCCAATGCTGAAAATTGAGAAACCTCTAAATTCAGCCGTAAAGTGAAGATGCAATAGCTCGTTGGCGAAGAGCTTCGTAAAGAACTATTACGCCAGCAGTTGCAGCATTGAGTGAATCGCCCTTACCATTAAGGGGGATTTTCACTTTTTGGGTGTTTTGGTCCTTTAACCAGAAATCACTGAGGCCATTTCGTTCATTACCGACAAAAATAGCAGTGGAACCGGTCATATCGACTGTCCAATACATATGGTCGGTATGAGGCGTGGCGGCAATAATCTGAATATTATTTTGTTGTAAAAATACTCTCAAATTTTCATTGGTAGTCGTGCAAATGGGAAGATTGAAAACCATGCCTCTTGAGGATCTAACGACGTTGGGATTAAAAATATCAATAAGAGGTTCGCAAATGATGAGGGCATCAGCGCCAGCAGCTTCGGCAGAACGGATCATATTGCCAAGATTACCGGGTTTTTCAACGGTTTCGACGACGAAAAGGAGAGGATTTTTAGAGAGTTTTAAGTCTTCAAGGGCATGGGACCATGTTTCACCAATTCCTAATAGGCCGTCGGGGTTTTCGCGGTAGGCAATTTTTTCAAATATTTCCTTACTCACTTCTTGTAGGGTGGCACCTTGATTTTTGGCATCTTGAAGAAGATCGGTGTAAGCGGAATTTTGAAAAAAGTTAGGACAGTAGTAGAGTTCAATGATTTTAGCATGGGCACCGAGGGCTTCGCGCAATTCTTTTAGGCCTTCGATGAGGAATTGGCCTCGTGCTTCGCGTAGCATTTTTTTTTCACGAAGTTTGATAAGTGTTTTTACTTTTTCGTTTTGTTTACTGCGAATGATTTCGGAATATGGATTCATGATAGAAAAGCAAATAGATTAATAGAGCGCCAAGCAACTAAAAATCTAGAGCGAGATAAAAATTTAAACCTTGCTTGTCTAGTGGTTTTTTGCATCCTATTTAAAGATGGATGCGCCTAAAAATTTTAATTCCTATCCTTTTGGATATCATCAAGAAATTGAGCTTAGAATAGATACTCTAACTAATCTTGGTCATGGTTTAGGACGAAAAGATAATTGGGTAGTAATGGTGCCCTTTGCGTTACCTGGGGAGCTTGTTAAAGTGCGCATTTATAGAAATTTTAAAAATTATTCAGATGGGGATTTAGTGAAAGTTATAGAAGCATCGCCATTTCGAATTCAGCCAAAGTGTGAGTTATTTGGAGTATGTGGTGGTTGCCAATATCAAAATTTTGATTATGCAGAGCAATTAAAGTGGAAGCAAAGGCAGATCGGGGAAATTTTTTTGAAATTAGCGGATTTAGAAGTCAAAGTGAATCCCACCATTGGATCACCTAAAGAATATCATTATCGGTCAAAAATAACGCCTCATTTTACTAAGCCTGGATTCGAGAATGTCTTTCCAATAGGATTCCTTAAGAAAGATGGGCGAAATCAAGTGGTTGATGTTAAACAGTGTTCAATTGCTACAGAAGTGCTTAATCAGAGTCTTCCCCGTGAAAGGGAAAAAGTATTTGCCGCGAGGAAAAAATTTAAGAAGGGTGGGACCCTACTTTTGCGAGATACTCAGGATGGGGTAATTACGGATAATAATGCAATTGCTTCAGAAAAGGTCGGGAATAAGGTATTTCAATTTATTGCCGGTGATTTTTTCCAAAACAACCCTTTCATACTCCCTCTAATGATTGATTATGTGGTTTCCCAGGCGAAAGGTGAGAAAATTCGTTATTTGATAGATGCTTATTGTGGAGTCGGGGTTTTTGCTCTTTCCGCTGCGCAAAGTTTTGAACGCGTAGTAGGCATTGAAATAAATGCTTCAGCAGTCAAGTGGGCACAAAAAAATGCTATTCTTAATAATAGTGAGAATTGTGAATTTAAAGTAGGCCAAGCAGAACATATTTTTGAAAAAGTAACTTTCCCGCCCGAAGAGACCGTTGTGATCATCGATCCTCCGCGTAAGGGTTGTGATCAAATTTTCATCGACCAGCTTATTGGTTTTGGTCCTACAAGGATAGTTTATGTTTCCTGCGAACCTTCCACACAGGCGAGGGATCTTAAGATTTTATTAAAACTAGGATATGGGCTGCTTGAAGTTCAGCCATTTGATCTTTTTCCACAGACTAGACATATCGAGAATGTGATTGTGTTAGAAAAAATTGATATTTTTTAATTAATTATAACATAGATTGATGATTTTGTTAAATCATTATTAATATTCGACTCGTTTTTTGCTGGACAAAATAAAATAATTTGTCATAATGAATGCTTAATTTGTAATTTATTAACCATTAGTTACCTGAGAAAAAATAAATCGGATGGCATCTGTCAACAAACAACGAAGACTTAGATATAATACTCTTCCTCCAGGTATACAAAAGATTAGTAATAATCGCAATAAGGGGAATTCTATTCTTCGCAAATGGAAAGACTTAGCAAATTTTTATGCTACGGGTACCGAAGGTTTCAATAGGGCCTTTGGTATTACTATCTCAATGGGAAATTCCATTTATACACAATTAATTCAGGCGAAAACGCTTGGTGTGAGATATGTTTCAATCTATAGCTCTTATCTACCGTTTTTATGGCATCTTTTCAAAACTATAGGAAGAAAAATAGAAAATGCTCTTAGGCCATTAATGAAAGTTATTTTTTCAGGGAGTAAATTTATTTTAAATACCGTTTACAATGCAATTAAAAACTTAATGACTCCATGGGGTATATTTAACTATGGAATAAAGTCTTTTATTTTATTTATATTAATGCATGAATTATTACTTTCTGAGGATCAAGCAACAGCTTCAAAGGAAATGGCTGAAAGATGGTTCGCATTGGATGTTATGTTAGGAATTCATTGGATAAAGATAATAACCTATTGTATTATGACGAAAATAAATGGGAAATTACTTATGACTTATGCATCATTAGTTTTTATGTTAAGGTTATTTCCTTTAGCCTTTCTAAAACCAATTGGGCAAGATATTAGTATGAATTTGTTGTTCAATTTGTTCGATAAAAGTTGGGCTGCTAAGCATTTGCTAATTCATCATCTAGCAAGGGTGCTTCATATAGTGACTCTAAAAGCAGTTTTGAAACAATCCCTTGAAATAGCTTTAAAATATTTATTTGTGAAGCTGGGTTTAGCGAGTAGGGAAATTACAGAAATAACATTAGAAGAATGTTAAAAGTCTACAAATAATAATTGGTCCAAAATATAATTTTCCTAACGCAGTGCAATTTATTAATTTGCTAATAAGCTAATTAAGGCCACTATAAAAATAATTTTAGAGTTCATTAAACTGCATTATTTAACTTTTGCCATAATTCTATAAATGCTTCTGGCTCTTCTGATGCAGCAGCAAAGATAACTCCTACTATTAGAAAAGACAAATTTACACCGAGAACAAAACCCATTGCTGCTAATCGTTTGATTAAATTATATGAATCATAAGTTTTTTCCCATAATTTTTCTAGGGCATAATTGCAAAAATCTTCTACATCTGTATAACTATCATTTAAATTTTTTTGAGAAGAAGCTAAAGGTATCGCTATTTGATCAAATTTTGCTGGACTTGGTGATCTTGCAGCTACAGTACGTGTCTTTGACCTACCAGATGAGGTGGGTGACTTTGACTTAAATGATGAAGTAGGTGAATTCTCATTGGATTTTCTTGGTGATAATTTGCTTGGTGATAAATTTATTGGGGAAGAGTTGCCGGATTGATTAACTGGCGGAGGTTGTAGATGGTAAATGATTCTTTTATCTTTTTTCTCAGAGTGAACTACGTTTTTAAGATTCTTACGAATATCACTAAACAATTCGTTTTGTTTTTCTTCGTCTGATCTCGTTAATTTCGTCAGTTTAAACAATTTGTTTTGTTTTTCTTCTTCTGATCTCGTTAATTGCGTCAGTTTCATGTTCATTTTAAAACATTAAATCGAAATTAGGATTTTTGTCAAACAAATAAATAAAAATATTTTATTTAAAATAAAGTGGAAGATATTTGTCCGAAAGATATTTGATTAGATATTTGGAGTGTAAGGGTTCTGCTGTAATTTTTTGAACCAAATCCCGGGTGTTATATTGTTTTCCATATTGGTGAACATTTGTGCGTAACCATTGGAGTAGTGGGGAGAAGTTTCCTTGAGAAATATTGTCTTCCAGGGAAGGTAAGTGTTTAATCATAGTAAACCAGAGTTGGGCAGCTATCATATTGCCTAGGCAGTAGCTTGGGAAATATCCAAAATCGCCTGTGGACCAATGCATATCTTGAAGGACGCCTTCTTTGTCATTTTTGGGGGTTAGCCCGAGGATTTCTTCGGATAAGGCATTCCATTTATCTGGGAGATCGGTTATTTTCAAAGATCCATCGAAGAGTTGTTTTTCGAGTTCAAAGCGGAGGATAATATGAAGATTATAGGTAAGTTCATCGGAATCGACGCGGATAGGATTCCGTCCAACAGTATTAACAGTTAGATAAAGTAAATCGCTATCAATATTTTTAAGTTGATCGTTAAATAATTCCCTATATCGCGGTTCCCAATAATGCCAAAAGGCGCGAGACCGGCCTATTTGATTTTCCCAAAATCTGCTTTGGGATTCATGAACTGCCATGCCAACAGCTTCTGAAAGGGGAGTACCCAGATGTTCTTTTGGGAGACCTTGCTCATAAAGACCATGACCTGTTTCATGAATGGAGCTAAATAGTGAATCAAGAGGTAGATTTTCGTTATATCGGGTAGTCATGCGAAGATCTAAGGCATTTCCACTGCAAAATGGATGTACGGAACGATCTAGGCGACCGCGGTCATAGTCAAATCCAAGTTTTTTAGTAACTTCATAAACAAAGGTTTCTTGATTTTTTATAGGAAAACCTTTTAGGATCGTGTGATCGGGTTTAATAGGTGAATTGATGATTTTTACAAGTAGCGGAATCAGTTCTTTTTTAAGCTCAGAAAAATGTTTTTCAATAAATGCTACATTTAAATGGGGATCATATTGATCGATACAGTAATCGTAAGGATTTGTATGAGATTTAACAATATTGGCTTCTTCGAGTGCAAAATCCAATTGTTTTGTTAGGTGGGGAATGAAGGACTTGAAGTCAGAATTTTTTCGTGCTTCAACCCAAGCTAGATAGGAATAACTTTGAGCTGCTGCTTTTTTGGCGACAAATTCTGGAGAAAGTTTGATGTCATGTTCGTAAGTTTTTCGTGTTTCTTTTATGACGACAGATTGTTCAAAGGAAAGACTTTCTTGATTGGATTCTAATTGATCGAGCCATTTTCCAATTTTAGGATCTGTTAGTTTATGATGAAGCACTTCAGAAAGAGCTGCCAATTGCAGAGCGCGAATATCACCAGAACTGGGGGGCAAATTGACTTGTGCATCCCATTGAAGAAGACTCAGAGAGCTTTTCAGAGAAAAAGCTTCTTTTAGATGATTAACGAGAGAATCATAGCTTGGATGCGTGGAATTAATAGTCATATTAAAAATAAAATTGAAAACTAAAGTTTTTTCGAGAAAATTTTTTAAACGCTTCTGTTTCGGATAAGAAGATTGACTATTTCAAATAAACCTGTCTTGATGAACCCTTCTCAATCTTCAATGATAACATTCATAATTCAACTGTTTGATCATCAGGTCAGAAATTTAAAATATTAAAACTATGGGACCCTCTAACGAAGAAAAGATTCGTTTATTAAAATTAATGTTAACTAGCCGATCTGGCGATTTGCGTGAGCAGCGAATGATTCGCCAAGGAAAAGGTTGGTTTCATGTTTCCGGTATGGGGCATGAGGGTATTGGAGCTTTAGGTCTGCTGATGGAAGAGGGAGATTATTGTTTCCCATTCTATAGAGATAGAGCTTTAGTTTTATCAAGAGGGTTATCCAGTTACGACTTAGCTCTTACATTTTATGCAAAGAAGGAATCTTCAAGTGGAGGCCGTCAGCTCCCGGCCCATTATAGTAACCGTAGATTGAATATATGGAGCCACCTTTCACCCATAGCTTCACATTGGTTGCCAGCATGTGGGGTAGCGTGGGGATTGAAATTGGATGGTAAACGAGGTAATCTTGTTGTTGCAACAGTAGGGGAGGGGGGATCGCGACAAGGAGATTTTTTTGAAGCTATTTGTTTTGCTAAAGAACATACTTTACCAGTCGTATTTGTAGTGGAAGATAATGGTTTTGCAATTAGTACGAAAACCGATAGGATGAATGCACTGGCTTTAAAGGAACTCAATGAGTCTGAATGGATCATTGTAGATGGAAGTAATCCTCAGGAAGTATACGAAAAATCGAAAAAAGCTTTTTTAAATGTCAGAAGTGGTAAAGGACCCGCTTTTATTTGGTGTAGAGTAGAACGTCTTTCTAGCCATTCAAGCGCAGACGATCAGCGAAATTACCGTTCCGAAGAAGAGATAACGAAAATGGGTTTGCGCGATGCGGTTAACCGATTTAAAAATGACTTACTTATAGAAAAGGTTTTATCACAAGAGGAAATCAATAATATAGAACAAGAAATAGAAATTGCAGTAAGAGATGCCTACATCAAGGCAGAAAGTGCAGCGGATCCGCAGCCTGGTGATGAAAAAAAGAATGTTCTTGGGACAATTGAAATTGGTAAAGCTCCGACTCTCACTCCGGGAGAGAAATATCGAATGGCAGATGCCATTAATTTTACTTTCCATGATGCTTTAAAAACCAATAAAGATGTTTACTTTTTTGGTGAGGATATTGAAGATCCACTTGGAGGGGTATTTAAACTGACAAAAGGTTTGTCTACTGAATTTCCAGGAAGGGTTGTCAATTCCCCATTAGCTGAATCCACTATTCTCGGTATAGCTTGCGGGTTAGCTTCTTATGGCAAAAGGCCAATTTTTGAAATTCAGTTCGTTGATTTTATTGGTCCCGCATTAAATCAATTATTGAATAACATTGCTCTTTTGCGTTGGCGTAGCAATGGGGACTGGATCTGTCCTGCAATTATTTATGCTCCCTGTGGGGGGTATCTTCCTGGAGGCGCTATTTGGCATAGCCAATCTAACGAATCAGCATTTGCTCATTTTCCAGGTTTAATTATTGTAATGCCGAGTACTCCTGAAGATGCGGCCGGACTGCTTTTAAGTGCCTTAGCATCCGAAGACCCTGTATTATTTTTGATTCCAAAGCATTTACTTTGGGCTCCCAAAGAATTGCCTTTAAGACTAGGGCCCATACCTATTGGGAAAGCTGTTGTCCGTCACGAAGGGAATGATTTGACGGTTGTCGCATGGGGTAATTGCACAGAAGTTGTTGAAAATGCACTGAATAAATTAGACAATGGTGCCGGTATCGAATTTATTGATTTACGATCGATTGTGCCATGGGATAAAGAAACAATTGTTCATTCGGTAGCTAAGACGCGAAGGTTGGTTATTGTCCAGGAAGATACTTTAAATTGTAGTGTTGGACAAATGATCATAACCACCTTGATGGAAGACCATGTGATTTGGAATTCGATGATTGCTCCTCCTGTTTTAGTGAGTAAAGGGAATGTACACGTTGGGTTTAACCCTGTTATGGAATATTCGGCATTACCTGATGTAGAAAGAGTCATAAAAGCAATAAACAAAACGTTAGCAGTTTCGAGTGCACGAACACCTATCGCGGCATCTGAAATGCCTAATGAATTGAAGGATATTCAAATGGCAGGCTTTGGGCAGAAGGGTATTAAAGTTATTAAACTCCCTAATCTGGGTGAAGGTTTGCGGGAAGCTCGAATGATAGAGATTTTCAAAAAGGAGGGAGAGAAAGTTTCTGAAGATGATCCATTATGTGAAGTAGAAACAGATAAAGCAATATTTCCAGTGGAATCTTCTGTTGAAGGGGTCATTGGAAAGTGGCTAGTAAAAGAAGAAGACATTATCCAAGTTGGCCAAGAAATTGCCGAAATTATAATAACAGGCGAAGTCAATCAAGAGAGTGCATTCCATGGAGAAGGAATAAAGAAATCGGATGATGGGCATATTACCGAAAAAGGGGCCCTTTCCTCAGAGATCATTAAACAGCTCAGTGGGGTGTTACCGGCTTCACTTGGAGTTGTGGCCGAATGGGAAGGATTACGTAAGGCTTGGTCTCATGTTCGTGGTAGATCAAAAAGTGGAGCTTTTTCCTATACAACCTTAGTAGCCTGGGCGGTTGTACGAGCAATGAATGAGTTTCCTGCATTCAGGAGGTTACTGCAAAATGGACAAGTTACTGATCCACAACAAGATTTCGATATCGGTTTTGCGGTAGCTTTAGATAATGATGAACTTGAGACGGCCGTAATTCCAAAAGCGAATACTTTAAAATGGACTGAATTTGTTAAAGCCTATAGAGAAGGATTAAATAAAGTTAAAGAAGGGATATCGCAATCCAAGGCGAGAACATCCTTACTTTTGACAAGCATGGGACCTTTGAAAATTCGTACTGGAAATCCAATTGTAGTGCCACCTGCTCTTGCAACGCTCTTTTTAGGCGAACCTTATTACGAGACCTCGGAGAATGGGACAGTCAAGGAAGTCGTTGCCTTGAATTTTTCCTTTGACCATCGTTGGGCTAACGGTGCCGGTGCAGGACGTTTCTTAAAGCAGATTAAGGATAATATTGAAAATTTTGATGAATCTATTTTAAAAGATTGAGTTATAATAAAAAATTGCACCTATTGAGCATAGATGCAATTATCTTAATATTTAGTATTATCTTAATGATATTATTCGTAGAAGAACATCATGTTTTTCTCAATAGAATATATCCTTTGCATTTCTGCCACAATTTTATATAAACATATTAAGCCTAATGTTAAATAGAAAATTGTTGGATTGTTGAATGAGGATTGAATTAAAGCTGTAATATTATATAGATAATCAGTTACCAAAGCAGTTGCTGTAGGGTACAACTGTGAAAGCTCTGTACTGAGTTGACATAATAACGCATATTGCTGTTGGATAGCAGGATGAGTTAACAAATAACTATAGTTTGAAATTAATTGAAGTGCATAATTCACCAAAGTAGTTGAACGAATGACCTCAAATAATGCTGCTGCTATATAACCGTATTTATTAATCCCAACAACATTACTAATATGATTTAGAGTGAATAAACGATTGAGTGGAACAGGTGCTGCAAGTTCTATGTCGGACTTTGTTATCATTATCATGCCACTACCTACACAAGGATTGTAAGGAGTAGGAAGATTTAAGAGAGCCTTTTGGTCTTTAGTCATTGATACGATTCCCCAAGCTTTTTTGATCTCAATTTTTTCAAGACTTAGTTGGTTTTCAAGAGATAGATCTGAACTACAGACGTTGATTTGAATGCTCTTAAGTTTTGGTTGAATTTCAATTCCTGAACCTATATATTCCATACCCATTAAGACGTGAATAGAAAGTTCCTCAAGCTCTGGCTGTTTTTCAAGCCTTAATCCTGCGTGTGCTTGTTCAATCGTTATATCTTTAAGACTTGCTTGTGGTTTGATAATTAACGCGCCGTGAACCTCACCAATTTCTAGAGCAGTCAATTTTAAGTTAAAAGTAGGTATTGTTAATAAACCTTGATAGGGGATTAAAACCTTAAGTGCATTAAGATTCTTCAATTGTCCTACATTTTGAGTTATGAAGTTTAATAAACTATCCACTATCTTTTTGCTGTCTTCAGAAGAGGCGGGGATGAATGCTTTAACTATTGTAAGACATTGAATTTGTTCCAAATAAATTTTTCCTTCATTTACTAAATTATGGAAGCATTCCAAATCGCTGAGATTAGTGATTTCAATTGATTGATGCTTGTTATAGCCATCCATGATTTTTTCTGTGGATCGCATTCTAAGCATTTCAATACCTATCGAATCTGTTTCGCGGTTAAAAATAGCTGTATTAGCGCCAGTTTTAATAAATGGCACTAGGCGATGTTGCCCTTCAGGATTGCCTAATTCGATAGGTTGTTTCCTTTTATCTGCTACTGGGTTTTCGGTATTTGAGGGTTTTGTTATTATTGGGTTAGGATTCATGATTTTTACTTTTTAATTGTTAAATTAAAAAAATATTAAATTTAATTTATAAATTGTCAATCCTAAAATATAAAACACAAAAAAACCACAGAAGGTCTTGGCTTTGAGAAAAATAGATTAACTGTACTTTAATTAGGTTTTTGGGTATTTTTCAATTGAAAACTTAAATTTTTATATTGACATGTGTAAAAAATTTAATCATTGTAGATCTTGAAAATATAAAACTAAAATAATATGAATATGATTAAACAAGATATAAATAAAAATGATAATTATCAAATTAGAATTTCAAACCAGAATATTAGCATTAATAAAACTGTTGCGCATGCAACTGCACTTATGACTATAGGTCTTGCAGCTGGAGCAACTGCATATTATTCGCCAGCAATTTCTAGTTCATTAAAATCTATTGTTAGCTATGTAATTGAACAAGCACCTTCTGATCTTGTTAATTTATCGTATAAACTAGTATTATGCACGGAAATTATAGGAGGATTAATTTTTGCACTTTCTTATATAGGTGCAGTAGAAGTAGTATCATTTGTAATACCTGTACTAGAACTAATGTTAGCTACAACAATGTTGTTAGGAGTGTTAATGGGATTAATGGCTATAGAAATGGCAAAAATGCTAGTGATTTTAGCTGTATTAATAAGTCCGCATATTTTTTCTGCAGTTGCCGTATATTATGCATTGTCTCATGTTATGCATCTTATAAGCTCTTAGCATCCTACAATAAGGAAAACGAGTTAGCAAATAAAGTATCTTCATAGTGCTTAGATGCTTTATTTCCTATTTACTCCAGAGAATCTCAAAATCTAAAAAACGGTTTTATAAATTGTTGCTTTCTTGCATTTTTTAATTGAAAAGGCCAAAAAAGTCAAAATGATGATTTAGAATATGAAAAAACCAATTAAAGTAGCCGTTACAGGAGCAGCAGGGCAAATAGCCTATGCACTCATTTTTAGAATTGCTTCAGGAGCCATGTTTGGTCTTGATCAGCCTATTGCTTTGAATTTAATGGAAATTCCTCAGGCAATGGACGCGCTTAAAGGAGTCGGTATGGAATTGGAGGACTGTGCATTTCCTTTATTAACCGATATTGTGTATACTGCAGATGTTGATGAAGGATTTAAAGATGTTAATTGGGCATTACTTATTGGAAGTTTTCCAAGAAAGGAAGGAATGGAACGCAAAGATTTACTTGGGATCAATGGAAAGATCTTTGTGGGACAGGGCAAGGCGATAGAGAAAAATGCAGCTAAAGATATTCGTATCCTAGTTGTGGGAAATCCTTGTAATACCAATTGTTTAATTGCAATGAATGCTGCGCCAGCCATTCCTAAAGATAGGTGGTTTGCTATGACCCGTTTGGATGAAAATCGCGCAAAGGCTCAATTGGCCGCTAAAGCCAAGGTTCCTGTAAAAGAAGTCACTTGCTTGACCATTTGGGGAAATCATTCAGCAACACAATATCCGGATTTTTATAATGCAAAAATCGCAGGAAAATCTGTGCCAGACGTCATTAAAGATAAAGAGTGGTTGCAAGAAGTTTTTATAAAGCAAGTACAGCAAAGAGGAGCAGCAGTGATCAAAGCTCGGGGATCCTCATCTGCAGCCTCTGCGGCGAATGCTGTCATTGGCAGTGTGCAGTCTATTATCAATCCTACAGAAAAAGGGGATTGGCATAGCATTGCTGTGTGCAGCGATGGGAGTTACGGTACTCAAGCAGGACTTATAGTATCTTTACCTATTGAAAGTGATGGCAAAACATGGAAAGTAGTTCAAGGTCTTGAAGTGAATGAATTTAGTCGATCAAAAATAGATGCCTCCGTTAAAGAACTTGCTGAAGAAAAGACAATGGTAGAGCATTTGCTTTAACTGTTGCTTTAAAGTATGCCCAAAGAGGATAATCATAAACGTATAGAAAAGCTTCGAAAGCAAATCGAGCATCATGATTTGCTTTATTATAAGAAAGCTCACCCTGAGATAAGTGATTATGAATACGATCAATTAAAAAAGGAACTAGAAACTTTGGAGGAAACGCTTTCGGATAGGGAGCGCAAAGAATCGCCAACCGAAAGAATTGGTGATGATAGATTGAGTGAATTTGCAAGCTATAAGCATAGGAAACCGATGTACAGTATCGATAATTCTTATGATAAAAAAGAATTATTTGAATTTGATGCTCGGTTGAGGAGAATGCTTGGGGACCATGACTTTGAATACGTAGTCGAACCAAAAATCGATGGGGTTGCAGTGAGTTTGACTTATGAAAATGGAGTCTTCATCCGAGCAGTCACACGAGGCAATGGCACCGAAGGCGATGATATTACTTCTAATGTGAAGACAATTAGAAGTTTGCCTTTGCACTTAAAAGGCAAGGACTATCCTGAAATTATTGAGATACGAGGTGAAATATATATTTGTGAAGAAGAATTCCAGCGTATTAACCGCGAACGCGAGAAAGAGGACCTTGTACTTTATGCCAATCCAAGGAACTTGGCTGCCGGGACAGTTAAATTATTAGACCCAAAGGAAGCGGCTAAACGGAAGCTTTCAATCATTTTGTATGGAATAGGGTACTGTCATCCTACTTTTTTTAAAAGGCAACAAGAAGTTCATGAAAAGTTTAAAAAATGGGGTCTTCCTATACATGAACAATATTGGGTAGTGAAAGGCATTGAAGCTGTTTGGGAAGTCATTGAAGAATTAGACCGGATAAAAAATAATTTTGACTATGGAACCGATGGAGCTGTTGTAAAATTAGATGAGCTAGCGTTTCAAGACCAGGTGGGCATGACCTCCAAGGCACCACGAGGTATGATCGCTTATAAATTTGCACCAGAACAGGCAATTACAATTTTAAAATCGATCATTATTCAAGTTGGACGCACAGGAGTCTTAACGCCTGTAGCCGAATTGGAGTCTGTTCACCTTGCTGGTTCAACGGTTTCACGAGCAACACTCCATAATGAAGACGAAATTAAAAGAAAAGCTATTCGCATTGGATCAAAAGTGGTAATCGAAAAAGCTGGAGAAATTATTCCTGCAGTCATTGAAAGTGTTAAAGATCAGTTATGGGAAAAATGTGAACCTTATGTATTTCCCACGAAATGTCCAGCCTGCGGAACGCAAGCCATGCGGTTACCTGGGGAAGTCGCGTGGAAATGCCCAAATGTTGCCTGTCCTCCGCAAGTAAGACGCCGAATAGAGCATTTTGCTTCAAGACAGGCAATGGATATCGAAAATTTAGGAAAAGCAGTTGTGGACCAACTAGTGACGAATAATCTTTGTGAACACGTTGCTGATTTGTATTTGATAAAGGAAGAACAGCTGCTTGGTTTGGAAAGATTTGCAGAGAAATCAGCACGAAATCTGATACAAGGAATAGAAGAAAGCAAAAAACGTCCTTTATGGCGATTGATTAATGGACTGGGAATTGCAGATGTGGGCGAGCAAGGATCGAAAGATCTTGCGCGACATTTCTTTTCACTAGAGTCACTCATGAAGGCTGAAGAAGAAGACCTCATGAAGGTTGAAGGTGTTGGCGTTGTAGTTGCAAAAAGCGTGAAATTTTTCTTTAACGAGCCTCATAACCAAGAGATTATCCGACGATTAATTGAATATGGGATAAATACGAAGTCGGATGTTGTGCACAGGACGCATCAAGTTTTGCAAGGCAAGAATTTCGTAATTACAGGAACATTGCCCAATTATTCCCGTGATGAAGCTAAAGAGTTAATCGAGCAAGCCGGAGGACATGTGAGTTCAAGTGTGAGTAAAAAAACGGATTATGTTTTAGCGGGCGATTCACCAGGTTCGAAGTTGGATAAAGCGAAAGAACTTAAAGTGAAAATTATTAGTGTGGAAGAATTGAAAAAACTTTTAGCCTAACTTCACCAAGCATGCGGAGAATAATTTCCGTAATCTCCGCAAATTATGCGGTAATTATGTTTCCAAACTTTTGGAAGATGAATTTTGCTATTGACCCAAGTCTCTAATTTAGATTACTCTTTTTCCTTTTCAAATCGTTGGAGAGGTGGCAGAGCGGCCGAATGCGCAGCATTGGAAATGCTGTGTACTGGTAACAGTACCGCGGGTTCAAATCCCGCCCTCTCCGCCATATTTGAATAAAAAAATGGCCTAGGATAGTTATTGAAATTATGAGTTATTTCGAACAATCTAAATTGGATAAATAAAGTCCTAGATGATTTGCTACAGGCCGTTCGAAATTATTTGAAAGTGCATTAACAATTATAGGCTCCCCTCTAGTATTATCTTGAAAAACCATAGTCGAAGAGCGTCCACCATCCAAGTTGATAGCATGAAATGACCCTGTTTTTTGCATAAATTGGGCGAGCTCTAATAGTGTGATGCCCTTATTAATTTCTTCTGTTACGACAAGATAAAGAAATTGCTTGTCAGAGGAAATTCCAATAGCGGTTCTAGCTTTTTTTAGATTGTTTAAAATCTTATTATTATAATAAGGATTGACCATCCCTTCATGAACAAGGAGGTCTGAATGACCTTTATGAGCCCATCCCCCTATAGCCATATGTAAATCAGTCTTTATTTCATGATAGTGATCGATATTAATAATATCTACAGTCTTGTCTTTATGCACAACAAAAAGATATTGGGCTTTGCAGTGACGCCCATACTCTATGGTTTCTGATAAAGCAAAGCCACAAATTTTTGTAGTCAAATTCCGTATTAGAGGTTTAGGAGGGCCAAAGCCCTGTCCATTGATAGCTATTTGCAGTTTATATTTTTTTAAAAAATTTGAAGTAGTTTCAGTCAATGAATTCTTGACTTTAAGATCGGAAGGAGGAGTGACAAAAAAAGTTGCATCCGATTCTTTCAAATCAATTCGGATTTGATGTGCAACAATATTTTTTGCTTTATTTAAAAAACTTGATCGATATTCAACACCTTTAAAAATGAATTCATATTCATTGTGAATTACCTTTGAAAAAGATTTTGGAGATAAAATAAACTCAAGTATTAAAATGAATATTATAAAAAAGGTTTTTTGAAATTGCATTCGTTCATTGGGGTATTAAAATAACAGTGTAATTAATATTAAACTAATTTTATATTGTTAATATGTCAATTTTAAATTTACAAAAATGAAAATAAATTTAATAATATTTTAAGATAAAAAATGATAAAACGTATCATTAATAAATGATATTTTAGCAACACAATAGATTAAAGAAAGTCTGAAAAAAATTTTTGCCCAGAAGGAATTGAAGATAAGTAGCGTCTAAATATTGAAAAGTATAAGAGTCAGAAGTTAAAAAAGCTAGAAAAGATTCAAAAAATACAGAAAAGCTAATATCAATTGGATTTTAAATTGAGGAAAATGCCGACTTAACTTCACGCTATCTTATGAGTTCTCATCATAAACAAGTGGCCTGACATACTCGTATGTATTTGCGCTTGCTCTGGGTAGACGTCATTATCCAGTTTAAATTGAAGCGGCCTTTATTTATTTTCAAATGGAAATACTATTAAACTAGCTCAAAATGTTTGAGCTAGTTTCTAAATGGTTTCTGAAAATTGCGTTTTACCATCCTCTACGATTGCGATTTTTGTTATTCTGTTTAACTCCGAAAATAGCTTTCATAGCTTCTCTTTCTTTTCTTCTAGTTTTGCGTTCTGCTCTTTTTTTTGCTTTTTCATCACGAGCTCTTTGTGCTTTTTCTTGGTTTTCTCGAGCCAGACGGCCAGCCTCGGCTTGAGCTCTTTGTGCTTTTTCTTGGTTTTCTCGATTCAGACGATCAGCCTCAGCTTGAGCTCTTTGCGCTTTTTCTTGGTTTTCTCGAGCCAGACGATCAGCTTCAGCTTGAGTTTTTTCTTCTTTTAATTCAACTCTGACGTTATTAATAGAGATAAAAGATCTATTATCGATATTAATTGTATTCAAATCAATAAAATAGCGTTTATTAGTAGTCTGAGAAGATTTTGTTTCTAATTTATTGTCTCTTAGTTCAAAGATAGCTATTTCCTTATTATTAACTGATAGACTTAGTTTATTTAAATCTTTTTCAATTAATTGGCAGTGGTCGTTTCCAACAGTGAATATTTGGCTAGGATCTCTCACAAATATCAATTGGTCAGTGTTTTGTTGAGATCTTTCAATAAGTTTTTTGATCTCAATAAGCGCATTCTTGAAGGCTTTCTTGCGATCGATAAGTTGATTTGCCAAATTAAATGAATCTTCAAGGCTAAAATGACTTTTTACATGTGATAAAGTTACCCAAGATTCTACGATTAGCATAAGTAGCTGTTGATCAGGAATAGCAAGTATGCGGTCTAAAGTAGGAATAATATCTTTTGAAGGATATTTGCCAAAGGTATAATAAAATTGTAATAAATTGCATGGATCATTTTTTTCAAAAAGTTGGGGTATGCCTACTGGGCTTGAATTGAAAGCAAAGGAATGATCAAAATCGGCCCTTGCGCTTACGACCTCTTGAGGAGCTACTTCAACATACCCTGTATTTCGATCGTGACGATCAATAAGGCCTAGAAAGCTACTGGCAATATCAAGAGCAGCATCATCTTTAAAAATATATTTTTTATTTTTTGTATTGAAATTCTGTTTATTATGGAAAGCATTTTTCATAGTAAACCCTCTTATCATCCTAGAAGCTATCTTTTCGGGATGATCTTCTATTAGCATTACGATAGGAGTTTGCTCGGTGCCAAAGATTAAATTCATAAGCCGAGATCCGATGATTTCATTTTTAACAGACTGCGCATCTTTAACATAGTAAAATACTTTGTTGGAATCCATGTAAACACCGCCTTGAGTATATCCGGTAGGTTTTTTGCCAACTTCTACGAGATCGGAAAGTTTTAACACAGAACTTGATGTTTTAAGATGTAATTGATCAGCAATCATTTTAGGATCACAACAAAAAGTGTCATTCTCTCTGTTTTGGAAAAAGCATTCTTCAAATTCGTGATTCTCTAGACTCAATGAAGCAAAATTTGAAGTTTCGTCCTGATAGGGACTAATTCCGAAACTTTCATAAAGTTCATTTACTGTCTTAATATCTTCCTTACTAAGCTGATTAAAAGTGACAAGATCCTCATATATGTTTGCTAAAAGGGAATGATTTTTTTGTAGTAAATCAAAATAAGCAGTACTTTCTTGCAATTTACGAAATAATTTTAATTGTTCTTGGCCTTCGATATAAGGTGCTTTTATACCTAGATGGCTTCCAGCGGCTCTTTCGCCTTTATGATCAGAAGGAGTATTCAAAATAAGAGGTTTATGTGTAATCGTATTTTCTACTACAAGAGCAGAAGAACCTCCACCATCGAGATTAATGGCTCTTGCACAGTCTAATTCTTGCATGATTGCTGTTAAATCTTTTAAAGTAACTCCTTGCCCCACTAAACCTGCATAAATAGTTGTTAACACTTCTCTCGGTTTTCCTTCAATAAGTACCAAATAGACATTTTTTCCATCAGTTGAAATACCTAGAGCTGACCTTGCAGCAGCATAATCATTAGCAACTTCATTTGGTACAAGATTAATACCATCTTCAATTAACAAGCCTTGCACTCCAGCCCATGGCCATGCACCAAGTGCCATGGAAATTTTTTTTTCATAAAGAGGATATTCTTCTGATTTAATGATCTTTTTTGTTCCATTTTTAAGAACTACGAAAAATGCGTTCTCTCCTCGAGATTCAGCATACTTTTTCCCATTATAAATTGATAAAGTTTCAGGCATTTTGAGTTCTCCTTCAGCGGATAAGTTTGCTGGAGCATATCCTGTTCCATTGATAACCACCTGAGCATTATGTTTCGTTAAAAAGGTGCTCGGTTTAAATGCCGTTGTGTGCTTTCCGTCTTTTCTCGGAGGTGTTACAAATATATCAACTTCAGGATCTGTAGCATCAATTTTCATTATGTGCATCTTTATCTCACCTTTATTTCGAGTTATTGACTTATATTGCACTCCTTTATATAACGGTAGCCAACCTTCTTCGATATCATTTGAAAATAATGCTGTTATTGTTGTAATAAATAGTAATATTGAGAGTATTTTATTTTTCATATTTTTTAATAATTTAAGATATGATGAATAAATGATTAACCTTTGTCAATAAAATATTGTAATTATTTTTTATTAATTATTTATTAAAATTGATATTAAAAATATGAAGTTGTCTAATGTAATCGCTGAGTGGTATTTTATGTATTAATATGTTAAGATTTATTACAGTTTAATGTGTTTAGAATTTTTTAATATAAATTTTTAAAATTTATTAAAAACTATCTAAAATTCAGAAACTTGCTGATTTTTTAGTGAATTCAAGATACTTCAAATTTGAATTGGCATTGAAATTTCTTAAAAAAGGGGATTTGAAGTAAAGAAATAAAAAATTTCTTTTTTAGTCGAAAATTTTAATAGAAACTGTTGCTAATTATTTAGCGAAGTTTGATCCTAAACCTGCAGGTATTCTAAATGAACCCTGAATTTTTGAATTGTTCTTTATAGAGAAAAAAATTTACAATCTAAATCTCATGCCAAAGTCTAAGCATTGAGTGAGCGGAAGCTCTTTGCATTTTATTCCATGAGGCGTGCGTACTTTTTCGGTTCCAAATAAGCGATAACCAGCTGTTAATGCTACATCAGGAAAAAGATTTACAGTAATCCCGCAGAGAACTTGCCATGCCAGAATTTCATCGTGATGTATGTCGGGAAATATAGGGAAACCGTTAACTGAAGCCAGTTTCAATTCATTGAAAGAAATACCAATTCCAGCTCCTACATTTAAGTCAAAACAATACCACAAAGGAATATCAGTAAAAACATTTGCCATAAGAGCTATATCCTGGGTACGTCCTACTGCTGAAAGGTTTTTTTGAATTTTACTTAAAGCATTTCGTTTATAAACAATCTCTCCTTCGATCCTTAAATCCCATTGTTTATAAAGTTCATCAAAAATATACCCGAGAGATATGTTTGCACCTCCTCCATATTTGTAAGTTCTCTTATTGCCTAATATGGAAAACCTATCTGAATCAGGAAAATGATGATTAGTATGCCATTCAATAGAAGTGGAACCTGCTAAATAAAAGTTTGGCGAGCAAAAGAAATAGGCAAAGGCGGGTTGGTTAGCTGTAAAAAATAGGCCCAAAGCGAAAATGATTACAAATTTGTTTTTCATAAAAAATTTAAAAGAAAGCAAGATCTAGTGGATGAAATTTTCGCTTGTTTTGTCAAATATTTAATTAGGAAAAATGATTTTTATTAATGGCCCCAAAAATCTCAGAACTTCATTATGTAGAACTGAATAACTGGTGTAGTAAGTCTATGTCAATCCTTCATGTGGTTTCCTATTACTCAATAATCACGTTTTTGAAAATGAGTAACAAAAAAGATAAATATAGATTGTGATGATATAGTTATTTTACTTGATATAGGGATTTTTTATGATCAATTGATATGAATGAGTACAAGAGCTTTTAGCACAGATTTGAGAATAAGAGTGATTCGATATATAGAGGAAG